>NZ_JBFRPK010000025.1:978-23456 GCF_041471965.1 Vibrio sp. 10N.261.51.A3 | reverse complement strand
GCCTCCTCCTACTCGATTTATATAAAGCTTAGTGGCACGAAATATAAAGCTATAGCGGCACGAACAAGATAGAAAAAAGGCGCTGAACATAATATTCAGCGCCTTTGCATTGTTCGTTAAGCAATCGTGATTACTTAATTTCCATACCTTGAGCTTGTAAGTCCGCATGGTAAGAAGAACGTACAAACGGGCCACACGCTGCGTGAGTAAAGCCTAGCTCTAGAGCAATCTCTTTCAGCTCATCGAACTCAGAAGGCGGCACGTAGCGTTCTACTGGTAAGTGGTGACGGCTTGGTGCTAGGTATTGACCTAGTGTCAGCATAGTCACACCATGTTCGCGAAGGTCTTTCAGTACTTGAACGATCTCTTCTTTTGTCTCGCCAAGACCCATCATCACACCTGATTTTGTTGGGATATCAGGGTGCTGCTCTTTGAATTTCTTCAGTAGATCAAGAGACCACTTGTAGTTCGCACCTGGACGCGCTTTACGGTATAGACGTGGCGCTGTCTCTAGGTTGTGGTTGAAAACATCTGGCGGGTTGTCTTTCATTAGGTCAAGCGCAACGTCCATACGACCGCGGAAGTCTGGAACCAGTGTTTCGATACGAATATTTGGGTTGAGTTCGCGAATCTCACGGTTACAGTCAGCAAAGTGCTGAGCACCGCCGTCACGCAAGTCATCACGGTCAACTGAAGTGATTACAACGTACTTCAGTTTCATGTCTTGAATTGTTTTAGCCAGTTTCTTCGGCTCTTCAGCTTCAGGAGCAACAGGACGACCATGGGCAACATCACAGAACGGGCAGCGACGAGTACAGATAGCGCCAAGAATCATAAACGTTGCCGTACCGTGGTTGAAACACTCGGCTAGGTTAGGGCAAGACGCTTCTTCACAAACTGAGTGCAGGTTGTTTTTACGCATTGCTGATTTGATTTCTTGAATACGATGGCTGTCTGAAGGAAGTTTAATCTTCATCCATTCAGGCTTACGTAGAACTTCTTTCTGTTCAGCAGGCATATTCTTTACGGGAATTAATGCCATTTTGTCAGCGTCACGATATTTAACGCCTTTTTCCATTTGGATTGGTTTGCTCATGATTTTATGCTTCTGCTGTAATGTTACTGGTGGCTTGAATGTCTACTTGGTCATAGCCGAGTAGCTCTACGAGCTCTTGTATTAACTGTTGCTCAACGTTTTCTAGTTCACTTGGTCCGCCGAGTTGGCTTACCTGCGCCATTTCCATACCTTGGTAACCACATGGGTTAATACGTAGGAATGGAGACAGGTCCATATCGACGTTGAGTGCTAACCCGTGGAACGAGCAGCCACGTCGAATACGTAATCCAAGTGAACAGATTTTCTTGCCATCGACATAAACACCAGGAGCGTCAGGTCGGGCAGCTGAATCTATATTGTAAGCTTTCAGAGTATTGATTACGAGGTTCTCGATATGAGTAACCAAATCACGTACTCCGAATTTCTTGCGGCGGATGTTAATCAGAAAGTAAGCCACTAATTGGCCTGGGCCGTGGTAAGTCACTTGGCCACCGCGATCGCTTTGTATTACAGGGATATCACCGGCATTTAATACATGCTCAGCTTTGCCTGCTTGTCCTTGAGTGAAGACAGGGTTGTGTTCAACCAACCAAACTTGGTCTAGGTCTTCTTCCGTGCGTTCGTCTGTGAACTTATGCATGGCTTTCCATACAGGTTCGTAATCCTGACGGCCTAATTTTTTTACGATTAGCTTATTTTGCAAAGCTGCACTCCCTCAAGGATTAATAAAGTGAACGCATTATAAACGCGAAACATGATTCTAACTACAGACGGACTGCAAGGTTTTTCAACTTTCTTTGTATTTATTGAAAATTAAGTTGAATGAATTTGAGCTAGATAGGGCGCTTTAAACAAAAACAGCGGCAATAAGCCGCTGTTTTTCATGTGTAATCGGAGATTACAGAACCATACGAACGATTTCGATCTCGCCCAGTTCTTTATAAAGAGTTTCTACTTGCTCAATTGAAGTCGCAGTAATATTGATAGAAACAGAGTGGTAGTTACCTTTCGCACTTGGTTTTAGCGTTGGGCTGTAGTCACCAGGAGCATGACGCTGGATCACTTCTAGTACTAGCTCAGTCAGTTCTGGCTTAGCGTGGCCCATTACTTTGTAAGTGAATGAACAAGGGAACTCTAAGAGGTCTTTTAGTTTTGCATCAGAATTGATGTTCATGATTAGCTCCAAAAGGCTAGACTCTCGCAAATTGGCGAAATGTCGATAAAAAGCGTGTTCGGTCAACAGACACGAGTAATAAGGCGGAATATTACGTGTAAATATCACCGAACTCAAGATCAACAAAAGCCGCACATGGCGGCTTTTGGTTCGCTAATGAGTAAATCATGAACTTACTCATTAGGTTAGCTATACAACAAGCTTGGGTTTTACCTAGAACAAACCTTTTGCTTGTTTAGAATAAACCCTTGAACAGAAGAACTAGGTAGTCCCATAGACGGCTGAATAGGCTGCCTTGGTCTACATCTTCAAGTGCTAGTAGTGGGTATTCAGCAACGTCTTCACCGTCTACTTGGTAGAATAGTTTACCAACTACATCGCCTTTGCTGATTGGCGCTTCTAGCTCTTTCTCAAGAACGAAGCTTGCCTTCAGGTTCTTAGCTTGACCACGAGGTAGCGTTACGAAAGTATCTTCGTCGACACCCAGTGCAACTGTGTCCTTGCTACCCATCCAGATCTTCTCTTCTACGAAGGTTTCACCGGCTGTGTGTGGTGCCACTGTTTCAAAGAAGCGGAAGCCGTAGCTAAGCAGTTTTTTGCTTTCTGTTTTACGAGCATTCGCATTCTTGGTACCCATAACTACAGCCACTAGGCGCATTTTGCCTTCTGTCGCTGAGCTTACTAGGCTGTAACCTGCATTGCTTGTGTGGCCCGTTTTGATGCCATCAACGTTCATGCTCTTATCCCATAACAGACCGTTACGGTTGTATTGGGTGATGCCGTTGTATGTGAATTTCTTCTCTGAGTAGATACGGTACTCGTCTGGTACGTCGCGAATCAGCGCCTGACCAAGTAGCGCCATATCGTAAGGCGTTGAGTATAGGTTCGGGTTGTCTAGACCGTGCACGTTAGCAAAGTGCGTGTCTTTCATGCCGATAGAGCTTGCCCAAGCGTTCATTAGGTCAACGAATGCATCTTCAGAGCCAGCGATGTGTTCAGCCATAGCAACACATGCGTCGTTACCTGATTGAATGATGATACCGCGGTTTAATTCTTCAACTTTAACCGTAGTGCCCACTTCAACGAACATCTTAGATGAATCTGGGAAGTTTTTAGCCCAAGCATTTTCACTGATTACAACATCGTCGTTTAGGTTGATGTTGCCACGGTCGAGCTCTTGGCCGATCACGTAGCTCGTCATCATCTTGGTTAAACTTGCTGGAGAAAGCTGAGTATTCATCTCTTTCTCTGCTAGTACTTTGCCTGAATGGTAATCCATCAGAACAAAACCTTTAGCGGCGATTTGAGGAGCATCAGGAACAACAATAGGAGCGGCGAATGACGATGTAGCTATCGTTGCAGAAAGAGCAACAGAAGTAGCAAAAATCGATTTAACAAGTTTATTAGATTTAATCATTTTAAATGCAATTATTTGGTGAACTATTCATATATTAACAGAATCACTCTGTCACACCAGAGCGCTGATTACCAGAAGTAACTGTTAGATTAATTAGCGAGTTAGGGTGTGTTTTTTTATATAAGCTGACGGGTAACCCATTAGCTTAACTTGTTCTAATTTCTCTTGAGTCAGAGCATAGTCATGAAATGGCCCAATCATCAGACGGTAGTTGTCATCATTTGGCTGCAAGAACGTTGCTACTTCTAGCTTTTCGGCTAGATCTTTCGCTAACTTTTCGGTCCTATCTTCATGTGGAGATGTTGCGACTTGAATAATAAATTGCGGTAAAGCAGCCTTTTTATTTGCGTCGGTTGGCATAGCCACAGTAATGACTTCAATCTCAACATTTGCCGTGCCGGTTCTCAACACATCGAGCTTGTAAGCTGCCGCATAACTAAGGTCAATGATTCGGCCTTCATGGAATGGGCCGCGGTCATTGATACGAACAATTGTCGTTTTGTTGTTGTCAGTATTCGTCACTTTTACATAGCTTGGAATTGGCAATGTTTTGTGCGCCGCAGACATCGAATACATGTCGTAGATCTCGCCGTTCGACGTTAAGTGGCCATGAAATTTCTTACCGTACCAAGAGGCTTTGCCTTTCTCAGTAAACCCTTCGGTCTTCTTTACGATCTTGTAGTCTTCGCCACGTAAAGTGTAATCCGTGTTACCACCTAAACTATAAGGTTCATACTGAGGGTGAGCATCCTCGAGATGCTCTACTGAGATCGGTGCGTCTGGTGCAATATCTGAATCAATATCGTAGCGGCCTGTTGGCTGCTTTGAAGAACAACCATTGATTAAAATCGCTAGCCCCAAGATAGAGACTATTTTTTTGATTGGCAGTTCTTCAACCAAGGATGCTTTTTTTTGAAACGTTGTAATAGACATCGATTAGGTCGCCTTTGAGAATGCTTTTCTGTGTGTATGTATCGACATTAAAATACCAAAACCAGCCATAAGGGTAACCATTGAAGTACCGCCATAACTGACTAGAGGAAGAGGAACACCAACTACAGGTAGAATGCCACTTACCATGCCAATGTTTACAAAAATATAAACGAAGAAGCTCAGTACAATACTTCCGCCCATCATTCGACCGAATGCGGTTTGAGCTTGGCTCGCAAGCACTAAGCCACGTCCAATAATAAACAGGTAGATCGCAAGCAAGAACAAGATACCGATCATGCCCCATTCTTCGGCGATGACCGCAAAAATGAAGTCGGTGTGGCGCTCTGGAATGAATTCTAATTGAGATTGAGTGCCTTGCAGCCAACCTTTTCCTGATATACCACCCGAACCTATCGCAATCTTACTTTGAATGATGTGGTAACCCGCACCTAATGGATCTGATTCAGGATCAAAAAGGGTTCTAACACGCACTTTTTGATATTCACGCATCAAGAAGAACCATAGGATTGGGATAAATGCCCCTAATGCGATTGCCGCGCTAGCAATGATTTTCCAACTGATACCAGCCAGGAATATCACGAAGATACCAGATGCGGCGATAAGGATAGATGTACCTAGGTCAGGCTGCTTTGCGATTAGAATCGTCGGTACAAACACCATCACTAGCGAGATCGCTAATGTTTGGAATGTTGGTGGAAGTGAGCGCTTACCGATAAATCGTGCCAGCATCAAAGGCACCGCGAGCTTTAATAGCTCTGACGGTTGGAATCGAACAAAGCCGAAGTTTAACCAACGCTGGGCGCCTTTAGAGGCTTCACCAAAGAACAACACGCCCAATAGCAAGATGACACCACCTACAAATAGCAGTGGTGCCAAGGTTTCATAAGTACGAGGTGAGATTTGCGCTAGGAAGATCATCACACCTAAAGACAGAGCCATGCGCATCGCCTGGCGGTCCATCATCGCAAGGCTTTGTCCGCTTGCGCTGTACATGATCAGCAGGGCAAAGCCCATTAAAACCAGAATGCCAAGCAAAAGCGGCAGGTCGATATGCAGCCTTTCGAATAGGGCTCTATTTCGTCCAGTTGAAGGATCAAGTTTCATTATTTAATTGGCTCACTTTGATAATCTTCTGCAAGGATAATATGGTCTAAAATCCTTCTTACTACTGGGCCGCCGTTAGAAGAACCGCCACCTGCGTTCTCTAGAACGATAGTCACGACGGCTTCAGGATCTTCAAAAGGCGCGTAACCCGTAAAGAGGGCGTGATCGCGTAAGTGCTCTGCGATTTCATCCGCGTTGTACTCTTCATCTTCTTTTAAGCCGAATACCTGCGCGGTACCCGATTTACCAGCGGTTTGGTAAGACATTTTCTGGAATGAACGTCTTGCCGTGCCTTTTTTACCGTGGTTAGCCAGCCTCATACCTTCCTGAGCGATATCCCAATACTTCTTCTTAACCCCGGTTAGCGGTGGGTAAGTTTCAATGTCCGACATGATTTGTTCATCGAATGGACGACCGTTATCAATGGTTGAACGAAGTAGGTGAGGTGCGGTTACTTCACCTTCATTGACCAAAACTGATGTGGCTTTTGCAATCTGCATGGGTGTTGCAGTCCAGTAGCCCTGTCCAATACCAACTGGAATAGTATCACCTTGATACCAAGGCACACGGTGTCTGGCCATCTTCCAATCACGAGTTGGCATATTGGCTTTGCTTTCTTCGTAGATATCGATGCCAGTATAATCACCAAAGCCGAACATCATCATCCATTTGGATATGCGATCAATGCCGAGATCATAAGCAATTTGGTAAAAGAAGGTATCCACCGACTCTTCAATCGCTTTTTCTATATCCACGACACCGTGTCCCCAACGCAACCAGTCACGGAATGGTCTCGTTTTTGAGTTTGGTATCTTCCAATAGCCTGGGTCATTGCGCGTAGTGTTTGGTGTAATAACACCTTCTTGCAGAGCAGCAACAGCAATGAAGGGTTTGATCGTCGATGCTGGTGGGTAAATCCCTAGCGTGGCACGGTTAACCAAAGGGCGGTTTTTGTCTTGAAGTAGCGCGTTATAGCCTTTAGACGAGATACCATGCACGAATGCGTTTGGGTCGTAGCTTGGGCTCGATACCATGGCTAACACGCCATTGTCTTTCGGATCGAGAACGATAGCTGAACCACGGCGGCCATCAAGTAACTTATGTACGTATAGCTGTAGCTTGATATCTAAGTTAAGTACGATATCTTTGCCTGGAACCGAAGGGACAAATTTGAGGGTACGAATCACTCGTCCACGACTGTTAACTTCGACTTCTTGGTAGCCAGCTGTACCGTGCAACATATCTTCGTAATAACGCTCAATACCCAACTTACCGATATCACGTGTAGCTTGGTAATTGGCGTCTTTTTCTTCTCGCATCAAGCGCTGCATATCACGGTCATTGATACGCGATACATAGCCTATTACGTGAGTGAGCACATCACCGTAAGGGTAGAAACGCTTCAAAGTTCCCGTAACTTCAACACCTGGGAATTTGTGTTGGTTTACAGAGAAGACGGCAACTTGTTCTTCAGACAGTTGATTAAGAATAGGTACTGATTTAAAGCGTCGTGAATTACGACGATCACGATTAAAGCGCTCGATACGCTCTGGTGGGATCTCAATTAATGCTTGCAGACGAGCAAGCGTGTCATCCATATCTTTAATTTTTTCGGGTATGATTTCTAGATTGAAAACAGGACGGTTTTCGGCAAGAAGTATACCGTTGCGATCGTAAATCAAACCACGGTTAGGGGCGATCGGAACGACCTTGATACGGTTGTCGTTAGAACGAGTTTTATAGTCTTGGTATTGATTGACCTGAATGTTGTACAGGTTAACAACCAACATCGACATCATGACTATGATCCCCGCAAACGCAACAAAAGCACGGCTAGTAAATAGTCGTGCTTCTGCTTTGTAATCGCGGATTTGGCTACGTTTACGTAACATTAACGCTTATTCTCGATGATAAGGGTGGTTAGCAGTGATGCTCCAAGCTCGATACAAGCTTTCAGCCATGATAACGCGTACTAATGGGTGAGGGAGAGTAAGCGCAGACAGAGACCAACTTTGGTCTGCGGCCGCTTTACATGCAGGTGCTAATCCTTCAGGCCCGCCAATTAGGATAGATACGTCACGTCCATCCAGCTTCCAACTTTCTAATTGCTCAGCAAGTTGAGGTGTATCCCACTTTCTACCTGGGATATCGAGCGTGACAATACGGTTGCCTTTTGGAACTGCAGCCAGCATCGCTTCACCTTCTTTTTGAAGAATGCGTGCAATATCTGCATTTTTACCGCGCTTTCCTGCAGTAATTTCAATGAGCTCTAATGGCATATCGTGAGGGAAGCGGCGTTTGTATTCTTGAAACCCTTCTTCAACCCACTTTGGCATTTTTGTGCCAACTGCGATTAACTGGATCTTCAAAGCTTAGCCCCAAAGTTTTTCTAGTTGGTACAGCTCACGATGCTCTTCTTGCATAACGTGAAGCATGCTTGTGCCCATATCTAGAACAACCCATTCACCTTCTTGCTGACCGTCCATACCTAGAGGTTGCATACCCGCTTTACGCACTTCATCAGCAACATGCTGTGCAATAGAGGCAACATGGCGTTTAGAGGTGCCAGTACAAACAATCATGTAATCAGTAACGCTTGATTTGCCTTCTACATCGATAGTTACAATCGATTCTGCTTTCATGTCGTCGGCTTTGTCTGCAAGAAAATCTTTTAGTTCTTCACGTAACACTGGGTGTTCCTTTAATCTGAATTTAGCTTTGTTTAGGGCTTGTTGACCCTAGAATATAACACGCTTTTATGCGTGGAATGGTATTGAAGCTGAAGGGATACAAAACTCTACGCTTAACTGATGAATTAGTGGCCAAGGCGACTGCTCATATTGAGTTTTTGTCATCAATTCAGCTTGAGTGAGCAACGCGAACAAAGAGTGTAATTGAGAAATCGAAACTCTTGTTAGCGCGGCGTTATAAAGAGGCTTTTTAGATTGCCAGATACGGTGTTTTTCGAAGACCTGACCAATCGGCATCTGTTTCATTTGTTGCTGCATTTGTAATAGCAGAGCAAGCTCTCGTTGTATGCTACGTAATAAAATGACGGGTTCGACACCTTCAGCTTCTAGCTGACGCAGGATTCGTTGTGCTCGGTTACCTTTGCCTGCCAATAACGCATCACTCCAATGGAATGGAGTAAAATGGTTGTGTCGACTCAGCGATTCTTCTAAGCGTACTAACGTGAGTTTTCCATCTGGGTATTGGAGAGCCAGTTTTTCTAGGCTTTGGGTGAGAGCAAATAGATTACCCTCATGCCATTGCGCCAGCATTTGAATCGCTTCAGGGTCTGGCGTTAAACCGATTTGACGGCAACGCGCTTGGACAAACTGAGGTAACCGACTGACATCTGGCGTTAGGCAACTGACCCAGTGACCCTGATTCGAAAGAGCCTTAAACCACTTAGCGCTTTCTTGAGCTTTGGTGAGCTTAGTGCCCACCAAGATTAACAAGATATCACTGTGGATATGCTCGGAGATTGCGAGTAGCTCTTTCGCTATTGCGGCATTGACGCCTGACTCTGGCAGTTCAAGCTCGATGACCTGACGGCTAGAGAATAGGCTCAGTGCTTGAGTGCAGTCGTAGACTTGATTCCAGTCGAGACTGCTATCAATCGCAAAGCGGTGACGTTCTTCAAAGCCTTGCTGTTTTGCAGCCTTTTGAATCGCTTCTCGGCTCTCTTGCAACAGTAGCGGTTCGTTACCAAAAATTAGGTAAACATTACTCAACTGTTTAATAAGTTGCTCTGATAAGCGGTCAGCAAAAATACGCATCAAATAAACCTATTACTCAGCCGAATCGCTAAGTGTTGGTTGTTCTTCTGAAGCTGGTACGATCTCAACATTCTTGATGTTGTATTGCTTTTCGAGTTCTTTCACTTGAACGTGCTCTAGTGCATCTAGGTCCATGCTATCAGCTGCAATGTTCGCTTTTAGTCGAGCCATCTGACGAAGGATTTGGCTTGTTGCCAACTTACGCATCTCATCTTCGATCATGTCTCGTTCAACCGACTTCGCAAGTGCAGTTAGCGGGTTATCTAGGTAACTACGGGTTACGCTGGTTGAGAACGTCTTTGAGCCTAGATCCGGGACAGTTACGCGGTATGAAGCGCGGAATGTCAGTTCTTTCTCTGCTGCACGAGTGTTTTGGTATAGAGACAGAGTTCGCTCACCTACGCTCTCACTAATAATATGCAGGTTAGGTGTATTCTCAGCCGGTGGCACAATTTCTACATCATTCATACGCAGTTGACCTTTCATCATACGTGTAAACGTACTGTATTGGTCGTAACTGGTTACGGAGATCTTGTTGAGTTCTTCTGGTACGGAGTAATCACCACGTAGGTGGAAACCACACGCACTTAATAGGCTGACGGTTAAAACAACAACAGTAACTTTCAATGAAGATAGTGAAATCAGGCGCATTATTTGATGGCTCTCATGAAGGTAGAATACTTATTTAAAGGCTTTAGTTCGTTTGAGTGGTTAGGCTCAAGTCTAAAGCGCTTAAATAAGTAGACAGGGCAATTAGCTACCCTGTCTACAGACTGCTTTTGATGAATTAAGTTCGTTAATTCTTTAGCAATTGCATTGTGCTAACGAAATTAGTTAGCAACGATGTTTAGAAGCTTACCTGGTACGAAGATAACTTTACGGATAGTTAAGCCATCTAGGAACTTCTTAGCGTTCTCATCGTTTAGACCAAGCTCACGAACTTGCTCTTCTGTTGCATCAGCAGCAACGGTTAGTTTCGCACGTAGCTTACCGTTGATCATAACAACGATAGTTTTCTCGTCTTCAACTAGCGCTTTCTCATCGAAAGTTGGCCATGTTGCTGAGTCTACGTTTGATTCACCAAGTGCAATCCACATTTCGTAAGAGATGTGTGGCGTCATTGGGTAAAGCATGCGTACTACCGCTTTTAGCGCTTCGTCAAGGATTGCACGATCTTGTGCAGATTCTTGAGGTGCTTTCGCCAGCTTGTTCATCAGTTCCATGATTGCAGCGATTGCCGTGTTGAACGTTTGGCGACGGCCAATATCGTCCGTTACTTTCGCGATAGTTTTATGGATATCACGACGAAGTGCTTTTTGGTCGCCAGATAGCGCAGAAGCATCAACAGATTCAACAGCACCCTTAGAAGAGTGAGCGTGAACCAATTTCCAAACACGTTTAAGGAAGCGGTTAGCCCCTTCAACGCCAGACTCTTGCCACTCAAGCGTCATGTCTGCAGGTGATGCAAACATCATGAATAGACGTACTGTATCAGCGCCGTACTTGTCTACCATCTCTTGTGGGTCGATACCGTTGTTCTTAGACTTAGACATTTTGATCATGCCTGAGTGTTCAACTTCACGACCTTGATCGTCGACTGCTTTTTCGATGCGACCTTTACCGTCACGTTCAACCGTTACGTCAGTCGGTGCAATCCACTCTTTGGTGCCTTTTTCGTTTTCGTGATAGAACGCGTCAGCCAGAACCATGCCTTGACATAGTAGTTGCTTGAACGGTTCATCAGACGTCACGTAGCCAGCATCACGTAGAAGCTTATGGAAGAAACGAGAGTAAAGCAGGTGCATACAAGCGTGCTCGATACCACCAACGTATTGGTCAACTGGTAGCCAGTAGTTTGCTTTCTCTGGATCTAGAATGTCGTCTGCTTGCGGTGAACAGTAACGTGCGTAGTACCAAGAAGACTCCATAAACGTATCGAACGTGTCAGTCTCACGTAGAGCGGGTTCGCCGTTGAATGTTGTTTCAGCCCAAGACTTGTCAGCCTTGATTGGGCTCGTTACGCCATCCATTACTACATCTTCAGGAAGAATGACTGGCAGTTGGTCTGCTGGTACTGGGTGAACTTCACCGTCTTCAGTGGTTACCATTGGGATTGGAGCGCCCCAGTAACGTTGACGAGATACACCCCAGTCACGTAGACGGAAGTTTACTGTCTTCTTACCTTTGCCTTCAGCTTCAAGCTTCGCAGCAATTGCATCGAATGCTTCTTGGAACGCAAGACCATCGAATTCACCAGAATCAAACAGTACACCTTTTTCAGTGTAAGCCGCTTCAGACACGTCTAGTTCAGAACCATCTTCAGGTTTGATTACTGGGATGATATCGATGCCGTACTTAGTTGCGAACTCGTAGTCACGTTGATCGTGAGCAGGAACCGCCATTACCGCACCTGTGCCGTAATCCATAAGTACGAAGTTTGCTACGTATACAGGAACAACACGACCGTTAAGAGGGTGGATAGCCGTTAGGCCAGTATCCATACCTTTCTTTTCCATCGTTGCGAGTTCAGCTTCAGCAACTTTAGTGTTACGACACTCTTCAACGAATGCAGCAAGCTCTGGGTTGTTCTTCGATGCTTTCTCTGCAAGAGGGTGACCTGCAGCGATACCAACGTAAGAAACACCCATTAGTGTATCTGGACGTGTTGTGTACACTTCTAATGGTGCTTCTTCGCCGTTAACAGCGAAAGATAGCTCAACACCTTCAGAGCGGCCGATCCAGTTGCGCTGCATGGTCTTAACCATTTCAGGCCAACCTTCAAGGTTGTCTAGATCGTCTAGTAGCTCTTGAGCGTACTCAGTGATTTTAATAAACCACTGTGGAATTTTCTTTTGCTCTACTGGAGTGTCACAACGCCAGCAACAACCGTCTTCTACTTGCTCATTTGCCAGTACTGTTTGGTCGTTTGGACACCAGTTCACTGAAGATGTCTTCTTGTAAACCAGGCCTTTTTCGTAAAGCTTAGTGAAGAACTCTTGTTCCCAACGGTAGTACTCTGGAGTACACGTTGCGAATTCACGGTTCCAGTCGTAACCAAAGCCTAGAAGCTTAAGCTGGTTCTTCATGTACTCAATGTTTTCGTAAGTCCATGGTGCAGGTGCTGTATTGTTTTTAACAGCGGCGTTTTCTGCAGGTAGGCCGAATGCATCCCAACCAATTGGCTGCATTACGTTTTTGCCTTGTAGACGTTGGAAACGAGATACCACATCACCGATGGTGTAGTTACGCACGTGACCCATGTGCAGTCGGCCACTTGGGTAAGGGAACATAGAAAGACAGTAGAATTTTTCTTTGTTTGGGTCTTCACTTACAACGAAAGTCTCGCTGTTATCCCAGTGTTGTTGAACCTTTTGTTCAATCTCTTGCGGGTTATATTGTTCTTGCATCGATGGTATCCGGTTATCTTGGAATTTGTGAGTTCGGTTAGAACAGAATCTTACAGATCGTCATAGAATACCTAAAGGAGCTGAGTACAACAATAGTTATACCCTTCATACTTGCAGTTGCCGCTTAGTAGATTGTGTAATTTTCACTGAATTTCGCAGGGCAACTATACTTAAGAGTATGAATTGCATTTGTTTGTAAGCGGGAGTGCATTGCAGCGCATACGTTTGCTCACTAAAAGGTTGGTTATCTTAAGGAGGTTGTTATGCCGAAGAAAAAAGCGCTCTATGAAGAAGTCGTCGAAGAGGTGATTGAAACGCTGAAGCATAGCCCTGAAGAGCTCAACAACAAAATCGAAACGTCGGGCAAGTTTGCGAAAGCAGCTAATGATATGACTAAAGATGAGCTTTCATTGATCTCTGCCTACGTGAAGTCGGACTTAAAAGAGTTTTCCGAAAGCTATGAAGAGAGTAAAAGCGGTCCATTCTATTTGATGATTGCGGACTCTATTTGGCAAGGGCTGTTGGATATTACTGATCGTACTAAGGTGGAATGGGTTGAACTGTTCCAAGACTTAGAACACCAAGGCTTGTATCAAGCGGGTGAAGTCATTGGCTTGGGAACCTTAGTATGTGACGAGTGTGGTCACCAAACCGAATATAACCACCCAACCAATATCATTCCATGCATTAAATGTGGTTCTAAAGGGTTTAGTCGTAAAGCCCTTAAACCGTAAGCTTCTGAACCATAGCGTATCAACGCAAAACCACAGCAATGAAAAAGGGTTGACCCGATCAGTCAACCCTCAAATCACTTTTCGTCGAATCTAGCTTTTTGGCTTTCTAATTACCCAACCAATCACCAAGCTGAGCATCGCCCAGATATACAGTGGCCAAGTACCTACTGTGTGATAAGGCGTTTGACCATCCGTTGAAATGAGTTCAGCTTTTAACACTGCCGTTTCAAACTGAGGTACTTGTTTGAGGATGTTGCCTTTGTAATCGGTAACTGCCGTCACACCATTGTTGGTCGAGCGAATAACTGGCTTACCAAGCTCCAGAGCACGCATCTGTGCGATTTCCATATGTTGCAGAGGGCCAATCGAACGACCAAACCACGCATCGTTAGAGAGCGTTAAAATAAAGTCAGTCTCGTCGGTTACGTTCTGCCTAACTTGATCATTAAAGATGATCTCGTAACACAACGCAGGCGCTAAGTGACGACCATTTGCCACTATGTTTGGTTGAACAAAGTCGCCACGGCTAAATGATGACATTGGCAAGTTAAAGAAAGGTGCTAATGGACGCAAGATATCTTCAAACGGCACAAACTCACCAAATGGTAACAGGTGGTGTTTATGGTAGCGTTCGTCTGGATCGTAGCTGTACTCACCGTATGGATTCACACCGAGAGAAAGAACACTGTTGTAGTATTTCTTATCTTCAGACTGATTCAGCACACCGGTAATGATCGAACTGTTGTTCATCTTCGCTGCGCTATCCAAGTTACGTAGGAAAGATGGGATCTCAACTTCGAATGCTGGAATAGCCGCTTCAGGCCAGATGATGATATCCGCTCCCCAGTTTTCTCTGCTTAGGTCGGTGTACTTCATCATGGTTGGCCAGCGATGACTCGGTAGCCATTTACTGTCTTGATCGACGTTGCCTTGTATCAAGACGACTGACGTGGTTTTTTCAGGGTTCGGCGTGACCCAGTCGATGTTGCGAATACCAAAGCCTGCACTAAATACGACGGCGGGAATGAGAGCGATGCTCCAAGCCCGGTTAACAATCGCATAAGTGAATGCAGAGGCTGAAACAATGATCGCTAAAGTTACTAGCTCTACGCCGCCAATCGGTGCAAATGAACCCAATGGCGAATCGATTTGGCTGTAGCCTAACCAAAGCCAAGGGAAGCCCGTCATTACCCAGCCACGCAGCCAATCACAGACTAGCCAGAATGCAGGAGCTGCAAGGAAAAAGCGGCTTAGGTTATTGGCAGGGAAGAATTTATTCAAACCCCAGGTAAATAGCCCTGAATAAACGGCTAGGTAGCCAACAAGCAATGCCATCAAAAATAGGTTGGCTGCCAGTGGCATGCCGCCAAAACCATCAATGCTGACGTATACCCAGCTGATACCTGTGGTGAATTGACCTAAACCCCATGCGTAGCCAATCCAAAGCGCACTTTTAGGAGAGCGGTTGTGGATCAGTAACAGCAGCAAAGCTGGGCTGAGAATAGCAAGAGGCCATATAGAGTATGGAGCGAATGAAAGGGTGGTTATAGCGCCAACAAAAACGGCCGCAAGCGGCCGTAATAGGCGATGAATAAAGGTATTAGTCATCTAATTTTTGTCATCTCTTTAGAGAGAAGTTGTTATTCTTCGATAGTCGGAAGAGGCTGTTCGTCAGGAATGGTTACCTGTAGCTGAATCACACGACGGTTATCTGCTGATGTTATTTTGAAATGGTAGTTTTCGATTTCTACAATTTCGCCACGAACCGGCAGGTGGCCGAGTGCTGTCATAACCATGCCGCCTACCGTATCCACTTCGTCGTCACTAAAGGCAGTGTTAAACGTATCGTTGAACTCTTCAATAGTGGTTAAAGCTTTTACAGAGAAGGTATGCTTACTCAGCTTACGAATATCTAGCTCTTCTTCATCGTCGAACTCGTCTTCAATTTCACCAACGATTTCTTCGAGGATATCTTCAATGGTTACCAGGCCAGAAACTCCACCAAACTCATCGACAACGATAGACATGTGGTAACGCTCTTCTTGGAACTCCTTAAGCAGGCGATCAACTCGCTTACTTTCAGGAACAACCACGACAGGGCGAATCACTTGTTCGATATCAAATGGAGCACTTTCTGAACCCAAATACTTAAGTAGGTCCTTCGCTAATAGAATGCCTTCAACATGGTCTTTATCTTCACTGATCACTGGGTAGCGAGAGTGTTGAGCATCAGTAATGAGCGCAATCAATGTATCTAGATCATCTGTGCGTTCAACTGTAACCATTTGAGAGCGAGGCAGCATGATATCGCGTACTCGCATCTCTGAAATTTCCATAACACCCTCGAGCATGTCGCGTGTGTCGTGGTCAATTAGGTCATTAATTTCTGAGTCGCGGATTACATCTACGAGCTCTTGGCGATCTTTTACTTCACCTTGAAATAGTTGGCCTAGGCGTTCAAAGAAGGACTTTCTACTCGGACCTTCAGATTTTTTACTTCCCTCAGAAGTGGGGGGGTTACCTTCGTTCATGATTTCTCAAAAAATAACGCTATCAGAAGTGTGATAGCACACGTTACAACTCAGATTCCTGTGAAAATCACAGGTTCGATGAGTTATTGTTTCTCTGCAACCTACTTTACTAGAATCAATTTACTTTTCTAGAATGTAAGGGTCTTCAAACCCCATAGATTGCATGATTTCTGTCTCGAGTGACTCCATCTCTTCAGCTTCATCATCTTCGATATGATCATAACCTAGCAGATGCAGACTGCCATGTACAACCATATGAGCCCAGTGTGCTAGCAGAGGCTTACTTTGCTCTTCTGCTTCTTTTTCGACAACTTGGCGGCAGATAATGAGGTCGCCCAATAGATCTAACTCGATCCCTGGAGGAGCCTCGAATGGAAAAGACAACACGTTAGTTGGCTTATCTTTGCCACGATATTCATGATTGAGCTGGTGGCTTTCTTGTGTATCAACGATACGAACCGTCAACTCAGCGTTCTCTTGAAACTGAGGAATTGTCTTGTCCAACCAAAGCTGAATATCTTGCTCAGTTGGAAGACCTTGCTCATTTTCGACCGCTAATTGCAGGTCTAGTTCAATAGACATCTATTTATCACCTTGTTCTGCAATTACAGAGCTATTTTGTGTTGCTAATTGTGTCGTAACTACCTGCTGAGCCTCAAGAAGTTTGGCTTCACGCTCTTCACGTTTACGCTTTTCAAACTCTTTGCGCTCTTTCTGGTCTTTTGCTTCCCACTTCTCGTATGCGTTGACGATACGAGCAACTACAGGGTGACGAACGACGTCTTCAGACATGAAGAAGTTAAAGCTAATGTCGTCGACTTCATTGAGCACTTCAGTCGCATGGCGTAAGCCTGATTTTGCACCACGAGGTAAATCGATTTGCGTAATATCACCTGTGATCACAGCGCGTGAGTTAAAACCGATACGGGTTAAGAACATCTTCATCTGTTCTACCGTGGTGTTTTGGCTCTCATCAAGAATGATAAACGCATCATTCAATGTACGACCACGCATGTAAGCCAGTGGCGCAACTTCAATTACGTTACGTTCAATCAGCTTCTCAACTCGCTCAAAGCCAAGCATCTCAAACAGCGCATCGTAAAGTGGACGTAAATATGGGTCTACTTTTTGGCTTAAATCACCCGGTAGGAAACCAAGCTTCTCACCGGCTTCAACAGCAGGGCGCGTCAATAGAATGCGACGAATCTCTTGGCGTTCAAGTGCATCAACTGCTGCAGCAACGGCTAAGTAGGTTTTACCTGTACCTGCTGGCCCAATACCAAAGGTGATGTCATGAGTCACCATGTTCATTAGGTACTGTGCTTGGTTTGGCGTTCGAGGTTTGATGACGCCTTTTTTAGTCTTAATGGTCACTTCTTTGCCGTAGTCAATTTCAGACTCGACGTGTTGCTCCAAAATGCCTGACTCGGTGATCGCCAGATGTATTTGCTCTGGTTCGATATCGATTATGTTGCCTTTAACTGGAGCCGTTTCAACATAGAGGTGTTTGATGATGTCTAAAGCTGCGGCTGTAGTGTGAGGCTTACCGACAATGGTGAAAAAGTTGCTACGGTAATTAATCTCAACGCCCAGACGACGCTCAAGATGCTTGATGTTGTCGTCAAATGGTCCGCATAAACTTGCCAAGCGCTTGTTGTCTGCTGGTTCTAGATTTATCTCTAAGGTAACGATTTTATTGCTCAAATTAGCCTCTCATTTTGTGCCACTCACTCTTAAATAAAACAAAGAGCAAAAAGCCCGATTTAGACCGGGCTTCTGATGGTGATATCCCTATTTCTAAGATGGTCACTTAGTTAGGTAATTTCAAGCTTTGTGTTTGCGCTTTGTGCTCAAACAGTTGTATTGCCTATGGCGTAAATGTCGCTACACCTAGCTCGTCTTCACGTTTTGTTTTTTCCATCATTTCTGCTGGAGTCATAACAACGCGTAGACCCATGTCTTTTTCTGTGCGAACTAGCTCACCACGTAGTGAGTTGGTGTAAACCTCAGTGATCTTCACATCTACGAATTGACCGATTAGGTCTGCAGAACCTTCGAAGTTCACAACACGGCTGTTTTCTGTACGGCCGCGAAGTTCCATTAGGTTCTTTCTTGATGGGCCTTCAACAAGGATACGTTGCTCTGTGCCTAACATTAGACGAGAGAAACGCATAGCTTGTGTGTTTACCGTTTGCTGCAGTTCGTACAGACGATCTTTCTTCTCTTGTGCTGGTACATCACATGGGTAATCTGCCGCTGGCGTACCTGGACGTGGAGAGAAAACAAAGCTGAAGCTCATATCGAAATCAACGTCTTTAATTAGCTTCATTGTATCTTGGAAGTCTTGCTTAGACTCACCAGGGAAACCAACAATAAAGTCAGAGCTGATTTGAATGTCAGGGCGAGCTTTACGCAGTTTACGGATAATAGATTTGTACTCGATAGCCGTATGTGGGCGCTTCATCATCGTAAGAATACGGTCACTACCACTTTGTACTGGTAGGTGAAGGAAGCTCACTAGCTCTGGTGTGTCTTTGTAAACTTCAATGATGTCGTCACCAAACTCAAGCGGGTGGCTTGTTGTGAAACGAATACGGTCGATACCGTCGATAGAAGCAACAAGACGAAGCAGTTCTGCGAATGAACAGATATCGCCTTCGTGTGTTGGACCGCGGTATGCGTTTACGTTTTGACCTAGCAGGTTAACTTCACGTACGCCTTGCTCTGCAAGTTGAGCAACTTCGAAAAGTACATCATCCATTGGACGGCTAACTTCTTCGCCACGTGTGTATGGTACAACGCAGTAAGTACAGTATTTAGAACAACCTTCCATGATAGAAACGAACGCCGTCGCGCCTTCAGCTTTTGGCTCTGGCAGGTTATCGAACTTTTCGATCTCTGGGAAAGAGATATCCATTACTGGCTTTTCGTTAGACAGTGATGATTTAATCATCTCTGGCAAACGGTGTAATGTTTGTGGGCCAAAGATAACGTCTACGTAAGGTGCACGTTGACGAATGTGATCACCTTCTTGAGTCGCTACACAGCCACCCACACCGATCACCACACCTTCTTTTTTATCTTTAAGCGTTTTCCAACGACCAAGCTGGTGGAATACTTTTTCTTGCGCTTTTTCGCGGATAGAACAAGTATTCAATAGTAGTACGTCTGCTTCCTCAGGTACTTCAGTTAGCTCATAGCCATTTGCAGCGTTAAGCAGGTCGGCCATTTTTGATGAATCATATTCATTCATCTGACAGCCCCAAGTTTTAATTAGCAGTTTCTTACTCATTATATGTTCGCTCGATCGTTAGTTTAATTTAAGGGAGCAAATCGCCCATTATTCATCCGCTAGCCCCGTTTGTCATAATTCGGTATTCAATTTTATGACAGGCTCTAGCGGCAAGCGGCGTATTGTACTGGTTTCAAAACCGACTGACTAGTAGTCTGAACAAATCTCTTATGTAGTGGTTTTTATTATCGTTAACGCCATATGCCATAAGGGATAACCCTTTTTTCGAATAAGGTTTTTGGTTACAAGTTAGTTATGAAAAAGTACAATCAAAAACAGTCAAAGAATCAAACTGATAAGTACGAAATATGAACAGTTACGATATTGTAGTAGTCGGTGGCGGCATGGTTGGCGCAGCAACAGCAATCGGTTTTGCAAAGCAAGGTCTGAGTGTTGCGGTGATCGAAGGTTTTGCCCCACAAGCTTTTGATGAATCGCAAGCGATGGACATTCGTGTGTCAGCGATTTCTCAAGCATCGGTCGATTTGCTTGAAAATCTTGGTGCATGGCAAAGTATTGCAGCAATGCGAGTGTGTTCTTATAAACGTTTAGAGACGTGGGAGCACCCAGAGTGTCGTACTCGATTTGATGCTGCCTCACTAGACCTTCCTCGTTTGGGCTATATCGTTGAGAACAGACTCATTCAATTAGGTTTATGGTCTCAATTTGATGCCTACGACAATCTCGAACTGTTATGCCCAGAAAAGCTCGATGTGATTGAGTTTGGTGAAATCAATATCGTAAAGCTTCAATCAGGGGCTGAGTTGTCTGCGAAGTGGGTGGTTGGTGCTGATGGTGCGAATTCAGCCGTTCGCCAACAAGCTGGAATTGGCATCACGGCTTGGGATTATCGACAACACTGTATGCTTATCAATGTAGAAACAGAACAACCTCAGCAAGATATTACTTGGCAGCAATTTCTACCAAGTGGCCCTCGTTCATTTTTGCCTTTGTGTTCTCTAACCTCTGACGGTCAAGAAGTCGGGCTGGGCTCGTTAGTTTGGTATGATTCTCCACTGCGTATTAAGCAACTGTCAGCAATGGCCCCTGAAAAACTACGTAACGAAGTACTTACTCACTTTCCTAAAGAGTTAGGTGATATCAAAGTCTTGAATTCGGGTTCTTTTCCTCTGACACGACGTCATGCTCAATCATACTCGAAGAATAACTGTATTTTAGTCGGGGACTCTGCGCATACTATCAACCCTTTGGCTGGACAAGGTGTTAACTTAGGCTTCAAAGATGTATCAGTACTGTTGAATGTCACCAAAGAAAAGGGTGAATTGAATGAGTCTGTAGCAAGACGCTATGAAGTGATGAGAAGAGGTGACAACCTAGTGATGCAAAGCGGTATGGATTTCTTCTATAAGACGTTCAGTAACGACATTGGTCCACTTAAGTTTGTGCGTAATGCTGCACTCAAGCTAGCAGAGAACTCAGGGCCGATTAAAGCTCAAGTGTTGAAGTATGCCCTGGGCCTTTAATTGAGTATTACAGACACTTTATAAAGAGAAGGAGAGCGAATGCTCTCCTTTTTTGTATCAGATGACTACTATCGCTGTTGCGTCACACAAACTGGCGCATCTAGCTCTAATGAGTAGCCTGTGTAAACCAGAGAGCCGTCTTCTGTATTTCGCTTGAATGACGTGATGTTATTAGTGTGCTGGTTTGTGGCGATAAGCCATTCACCATCATGAGTAATATGAAAATCACGAGGGAACTTGCCTTCAGAACTATAACTATCAATAAAAATAGGCACTTTTGTTGTCGATTCGATTCTGAAGCTGCTGATCATCGATTGATGTCGACATGACACATAAAGGAATTGCTCATCAGGCGATAGCTTAATCGCAGCTGCGGCTTCTCCCTTCTCCATATTAGGCAATGCATCAATCTCTTCCACTACATTCCAAATGCCTAAAACCTTTTCCAAAGTCAGCAACGTTTCAGAGAGTTCACAGACCACATAGGCTCTGTCTTCAGCTTTGTTAAAGATTAAATGGCGAGGTCCATTGCCGGCGGGCACCTTAATAGACTGCATTGGCTCATCAAGGAACTCTTCTTGCTCTTCATCAAAGCAATAGAAGTTGATGCGATCGGTGCCGAGATCGACAGTCACAAACTGTGGTGAGTTTTGTAAGAACAGGCATTGATGGGCGTGTGGGCTAGTTTGTCTCTCTTTGTTTGGCCCGGAACCAACCATCTGGATTGTTTTGAGTCGTTTATCGATGCTGCCGTTGATACTTAAGCTAAAAATATCGAATGTGCCTGATGAGTATTGCGACGTGATAGCAAACTTATTGTGTGGATCTATCGCGACGTGACAAGGGTGATCTCCCGAGATGAGGCTTGTATTGTGTGTTAGCTGTGAATCAACATTAGGTATATGAATGAGCTGGGGCTGTTTTTGCTGGTCCACTTCCGATGCAGTATAGATCCCAGTCTTTGTTACAGTAATAAAAGAGGGGTTAGTACATTTGATGATCAGCTCTAGAGGTAATAGTTTTCCTGTTTCTAGATCTAACTGAGTTTGATAAACACCTTGGCTTTTACTTGGTGTATCTGTGTAGCAACCGATCGTTAAGGGGAGGGGTTTCATAGGCTAGTCATACTCAATTAGAAAATGGAGCTGACATTGTCTTATAAAATCGTATTAAAAGTGAGGTTATAGAAGAGAATACTTGGTGACTTGGCTAGCAGATTTTCATATTCCAGATAAAACAAAACCCAGCTAAAAAGCTGGGTTCTATTTAATAATGGTGCGGTCGGAGAGACTTGAACTCTCACACCTCTCGGCGCCAGAACCTAAATCTGGTGCGTCTACCAATTCCGCCACGACCGCAGCAAATCTTTATAGTCATACTGAATATTGGTGATTCAATAAAACGTTGTATAAGTGGTGGCTACTGCGGGATTTGAACCTGCGACCCCATCATTATGAGTGATGTGCTCTAACCAACTGAGCTAAGTAGCCATAATAAATCTAATCGATTCACTATTTGTTCCCTAATGAAAGAGAAATAATG
>NZ_JBFRPK010000025.1:0-151 GCF_041471965.1 Vibrio sp. 10N.261.51.A3 | reverse complement strand
TCCGCCACGACCGCAGCAAAGCTTTTACTCTAGCGAAGAGTATAGTTAAGAAGACTTATGGTTTGTCTAAGTAACGTTGTAATGGCTGGGCTACCTGGATTCGAACCAGGGAATGCTGGCATCAAAAGCCAGTGCCTTACCGCTTGGCGAT
>NZ_JBFRPK010000024.1:0-132349 GCF_041471965.1 Vibrio sp. 10N.261.51.A3 | reverse complement strand
ACCCTGCCAGATAGGGTAACTCCAACTTAGAAGCCAAATTTACCATTGTCATTTTTCCACTCTGAGCGCGCAGGAATGGTTTCGATGGTGTCCCAGTGCTCAACGATCTTGCCGTTATCAACACGGAACAGGTCATAAAAAGCAACGTGGTTATTCATGAATTGGCCTTCACTGATCGACAACACAAAGTTACCTTGACCCAAGATCTTATGGTTAGCGGTATAAACCATTGGCATGCCCGCTTCCGCTAACGCCCCCAAAGCTTCACCCAAACCGCTTAGGCCATCGGCTACACCTGGGTTGTGCTGTAAGTAAGCACTGTCTTCATTGTCGATATAGTTATTAATCTTCGCCATATCACCACCGATCAAGATGTCTTTGACAAACCCATCGACAAGCTGTTTATTTTGATCCGTTTTCTCTAGGTCTACGACTTTAGTCGCACCATCTAATTGAGTTCGTCCACTTGCGTTTGGCTTAGCAATTTCTTGCAGGTTGTCCCAATGCTCAACTATCTGTCCCTCTTCAAAACGGAACACGTCAAAGCCGACTTTAGGGCCGAAGAAGTTGTATTCAGTGTGTGTTACTACGAAATCACCGTCTTGAAATGAGCGTTTCACTTGCGCTTTCACTTGCGCTTTCGCTGAACCTTCTGGAAGCATTTGTAATACTTCACCAAAGCCCGCTAAGCCATCACCTACCACTAGGTTATGTTGAATGTACTTTTCAGGGTTAATGTAGCTCACCGCTTTTGCATCACCCGTTTCAATGCTAGAAATGACCGCTACCGCTTTTTCTTGAATAGACAGCTCTTGTGCAGCCACAGAACCGGTAACAACAGAAGCAGCAAGTACGCCAGCAGTTAGTAGTGTTGATTTGAATGTGTTATTTATTGTTTTCATTATTGAGTCCTCTCGTTGGCTTGGAAACTATATTAGTCAACGAGAGAGGCTCACGGCAGAGTGGATTTAGGCAGAAAAATGGTAGATATCGAACCTTAGATGATTCGTTTCGACCCATTCACGATTCAGAGAGGGAAGGCTTGGAGTACTTCTTTTGAAACTCACTAGGCGTCATCTGAGTATGATTTTTAAAGTACTTAACGAAATTACTGGCGTCTTCAAACCCAAAATCCGATGCCATTTTCTGAGACGTAATATTGGTTACCACCAGCTGACGCTTCATTTCTAAAACAGTAAAAGAGTCGATGATCTGCTTAGCAGTTAACCCCGTTGCGACTTTGCACACTTGGTTCAACGTCTTGTAGGTGGTGTTAATTTGATTGGCGTACCAGTTTGCATCGCGCACACGCTGGTAGTTGTTTTGAAGAAGCTCAAAGTAGCGGGCAAACTTAATGTTCTGCTGCAAGCTCAAAGCATCTTGCTTCACTTCTGGTCGTAGGCGATGAAGAATCAGAGCTAGTGCTGAGAACAAGTACATCACAATCAAGGGATCGGATTCTGGCTGATTCAGTTCCATCATAATTTGCTGAATAATACTTTGCGTCCGCTCTTGGTGGGACTCGTCTAGTGACAACAGTGCCGAGTGCGCCTTGTTCAAGTGAGTAGGCGTGTAGTTTGGCAACTTCATATTAGCGTGAACGCTGTCTAAGAACGCTTGAGTAAACAAAACCGCAGTGCCTTGTGGCTTGTTACTAAAATCAAAGGCGTGCACCTGCTCTCTTTGAATGAACAACACGCTCCCTTGGTTAAAAGGGTAGTCCTCAAAGTCGACCATGTGCGTACCAGAGCCTTGCTCGATAAACAGAATCAGGAAGAAGCTGACACGATGTGGCAATTGAGGATCGTGGTTAATATTGCTTTCTGAATAGAGCCGAGACAAGGGCACCAAATCCAGCTCAGCTTGCGCCGTTTTCTCATGGTTAAAGCCAATATTCGGGATTACTTGAGGCACTATTAACTTCCTATTCATTTACTCAACGGCTCTTAGCAAGAGTAATGTATCGCAGTGGGAACGGAAATGCTCTGAGCCTAGAAGTATGACTTAGCCAGCGTCACCAACAAGGTAAACATGCTCAATACACTCAACTTGCCAGACGCAACACAAGGTCAAAGCATTTAGATATAGGCAAAAAAATAGAGCCACCGAAGTGACTCTATTGCTTTTATTTTTCAATTTCTTTTTACAATTGCTTTTTAGCTAACGTTCTTTGTTAATTCACATCTGTTTTACAATGTAAATTAGTCTAGCTCAACGAGGTTCTTCTCGAACTCAGCGTGTTGCTTCTTAACTTCGTCTTCAGGCTCGCCCGTAATTAGGCTCACGATAACGATAGAAAGAGTCGATAGGATGATTCCCGGTACGATTTCGTACACATCGAACCAACCGCCCGTGAACTGTTTCCAAAGTACAATCGTCACACCACCAACCACGATACCCGCTAGAGCGCCGTTACGGTTCATACGAGACCAGTACAGGCTCAATACGATAGCTGGGCCGAATGCAGCACCAAAACCAGCCCATGCGTAAGACACAAGGCCAAGTACTGAACTGTCTGGCGTCATCGCTAGTACAAGTGCAATCAGAGAGATTAGGATAACCGCGAAACGGCCTACACGAACAATCTCTTCTGACGTAGCGTCTTTCTTCAAAACTTGCTTATACAGATCTTCTGCCATTGCAGATGAAGAAACAAGAAGTTGTGAATCCGCAGTACTCATGATTGCCGCTAGGATTGCCGCCAGTAGGATACCTGCGATTACTGGGTGGAACATCGCGTTCACAAGAAGCATGAAGATCTTCTCGCCATCGTCTAACTTAGGCGCGCCAGAGTTCGTTACGTAGATTAGACCAACAAGACCAACCAGCATTGCACCAATCATAGACAGTGCAGTCCATACCACCGCGATACGACGCGCGGTTGTTAGGTCTTTATTGCTACGCGTTGCTTTGAAACGAGCAAGGATATGTGGCTGACCGAAGTAACCTAGACCCCATGCTGCTAGCGAGATGATCGCGATAGCAGAAAGAGGCTCACCTTTCGCATCATTCCATAGCGTGAGTAGCTCTGGGTTGATGTTGTGAAGATCAGTAGATAGCTGGCCAAGGCCGCCGTTCATTGCTGCGATTGGTACAATCAATAGCGCAGCAGACATTAGTAGGCCTTGAACCAAGTCAGTCCAAGATACCGCTAGGAAACCACCAAACAGGGTATACGAAACCACACATACGGTACCGATAATTACCGCCGTTGTGTAATCTAGGCCAAATACCGTTTCAAACAATTTACCACCTGCTACCAAGCCTGAGCTTGTGTAGAAAAGGAAGAATAAAAGGATAAAGAAAGCAGAAATTGTTTGGATCAGCTTAGAGTTATCGTTGAAGCGACGAGATAGGAACTCAGGCAGCGTCAGTGATTCAGTTGTAATACTGTAAGTACGTAGGCGTTTAGCACTGATTAACCAGTTTGCCCAAGTACCAACCAGTAGGCCACCAGCAAGCCAGAATGCCTCAAAGCCAGCAGCGTAAGCGTAACCAGGCAGGCCAAGTAGCAACCAACCACTCATGTCTGATGCACCAGCAGAAAGTGCAGCAGGCCATGGGCCTAACGAACGACCACCTAGGAAGTAGTCTGTTGAGTTAGATGTACGTTTGTAAGCAATAACACCGATCGCTAGCATCATAATTAGATACGCAATGAACGTCGTCGTTATTGCAAAACTGTTTTCTATCATTTGATAGTCCTCATTTTGTAGAAAGCCTTCCATGCCTAATTCAATGCAAGGCACTCACCGTAAAGGCAAGCAAATGCATTGAGTTAGGTATTCAGGCTCTAAAGCACTATGGGTTAAATCCAAAAATGGAAAAAACCAACAATGGAGAAACCAAAAGTGCTTAGAGCCAATTTTACTGAAGGTTAGTGAGCTTCGCTTCCAAGTTCGAGCAAGGTCGCGTTACCGCCCACGGCTGTTATATTTATAGTTCGCGTACGCTCGGTAATGAAGCGCAGCGATAGGTGTGGATCATTAGCAACATTCATTGTCGCCAGATCCGTTTCAGCCACTAAACCGACGATTGCACCGTCACGCTTAGCAAGCTGTAAATTGATAGCTTGTGCCGTTTGTGAATTACCCACGTAACCTGCACTTCGCACATCGCAAGACAGCAGCTGTTGAGCAGCGTCGTACGATGAAACCTGTACTAAGTTGGTTGGTAGATTCGCTTGTTTCGCGGCATCAGCAATTAAGGTGTTGAACTGCACGTCATCACTGCACAATTGAACGCTGTTACCTGCCAATAGTGCTGCAGTAATCATCGCTGTTGCAGTTTGCAGTGCCGGCAGCTTCTCTTCGCAATCATCAACAATCACCAAAGCCACACCGCGGCCAGCGGCATACAACTCGTTGGTTTCGCCCGTAGGACCCACCATTAGATGATGTTCAGAAAGCAGCGCAGACGCTTGCTCTAGATGATAAGTCGCCACCGCTGCCAAAGGCGCAGATTGGCTTTCGATCTCTGATTTAAATGAAAGTATCTGAGCACTCTTATGATCAAAGTCGGTAAGATTCCATTGTTCCCACGCTAACAAAGCATCAGAAAAACCTGTCACTTGATGAACCATGATACTGCTCCTTATGCCTTGTCTTGTGATTGAGAAAAATGAACATCAGTAAAGCGGTATAGGTAGTGAGGACCACCCGCTTTAGGGCCAGTACCCGACAAACCTTGACCGCCGAATGGTTGAACACCAACAACAGCGCCCACTTGGTCACGGTTGATGTAGCAGTTACCCACACGAATGTGTTTCTCGATCCAACGGTAAGTTGTTTCGTTACGGCTGTGGATACCCATAGTTAGGCCAAAACCAGTTTGGTTAATTTGGTCTACTACTTGTGTCAACTCACTCGCTTTGAAGCGAACGATGTGCAGCACAGGGCCAAACTGTTCTTCTTTCAAGCAGCTGATGTCATCGATTTCAAACGCACTTGGTGGAACAAAGTCACCATGTTCACAATCCGTACCTAGAGAAAGTTGAGCCACCTTCTTCTGGGTATTAGTCATGTTTTCTAAGTGAGCCAACAACTTTTGTTTCGCGTTTTGGTCGATAACAGGGCCGACATCGGTTTTATGAAGATGTGGAATGCCAACACTCAGCTCGTCCATTGCACCGTGAATCAATGCAATCACACGATCTGCGATGTCTTCTTGGATGTAAAGCACACGCAGTGCAGAACAACGTTGACCTGCTGAAGCGAATGCCGAACGAATCACATCACGAACTACCTGTTCAGGCAGTGCGGTACTGTCTACGATCATCGCATTCTGACCACCGGTTTCCGCAATAAACGGAACAGGCTTAGCGTTACGACTTGCCAATGACACGTTGATACGTTGTGCTGTTGGTGTTGAACCCGTAAAGGCAACACCCGCAATCGCATCGTGGCTAGTTAGCGCACTGCCGATCTCAGCGCCACGACCAGGAAGCAACTGAATCGTGCCAGCAGGGAAACCCGCTTCATTCATCAGTTCCACTGCGCGAGCTGCAATCAAGCTTGTTTGTTCTGCAGGCTTCGCCACAACCGTGTTACCCGCAACCAAAGCTGCTGTAATTTGGCCAAGGAAGATCGCTAGAGGGAAGTTCCAAGGGCTAATACAAACGAACACACCACGACCTTGTCGTGAGGCAATTCGTGTTTGGCCATCAAAACCTTTTAGTTCGAAACCTTGTAGGTTATCCGCTTGTTTTGCGTAGTAACGACAGAAGTCGACCGCTTCACGCACTTCATCAACGCTGTCGTGAATCGTCTTACCTGCTTCTTGATGACAAATTGCCACCAGCTCAGCAAGGTTGTCTTCCATCAGGTCAGCCAGCTTATCAAGCGCTGCCGCTTTGGTTTCAACCGATGTTGCGTTCCAATCAGCGAATGCTGCATCTGCGCCAGTGATCGCTGCGGAAACATGATCAAGGTTAGCGAAAGCCACCTGACCCACATTAATACGACGATCATAAGGTGCAGTCACCTGCTCAACGTTCTGATCAGCCTTGATCATGCTTTCGGCAAGAGATTCACCGTTGATCACAGGACCAGCAGTCCATTGATTGTTTAAGAAGCCTTTTACTTGCTCTTCAAACTGATGCGCTTCGCTTTCGATATCAATGTTCACACCGTATGAGTTCTTACGCTCAGGGAATACCGCTGGAGGCAGAGGAATCTTAGTGTTGTTCAATGTATCGAATGCCAGAAGCATATCGACAGGGTGTTGAGTCAGCTCTGCCACTGGGCAACGTGCATCAACTAGACGGTGTACAAACGAGCTGTTTGCGCCGTTTTCTAGCAAGCGACGTACTAGGTATGGCAGTAAGTCTTTATGGCTACCAACCGGTGCGTAAATACGTACTGACTGTTGGTAAGCTTCCATCGCATGGTTGTAAAGAGAATCACCCATGCCGTGTAAGCGTTGGAATTCAAAGTCTTTATGCTCGGTCATTACTGCAATAGCAGAAACCGTGTGAGCATTGTGGCTCGCAAACTGCGGGAAGATATTGCCACGAACGCTTGGGCTCAATAGGTAACGTGCACATGCAAGGTAAGCTACGTCTGTCGCTTCTTTACGTGTGTAAACTGGGTAATCAGTGAAACCAGCCTGCTGTGACCATTTGATTTCGCTGTCCCAGTACGCACCTTTCACTAAGCGAAGTGGGATCAAATCACCCTGCTCTTTCGCTAGGCGGTTTAGCCAAACCAGAACAGGAAGTGCACGTTTTGAGTAAGCTTGAATAACCAGACCAAATTTCCCCCAACCTTTTACTAGGTCAGTGCGGTACAGTTTTTCGAATAATTTAAGAGAAAGCTCTAGGCGATCCGCTTCTTCCGCATCAATCGTAATTGCAACATCAAGCTCTACTGCGCGGCGCAATAGCTGTTCTAACGTATCGCAAAGTTCCGTCAATACGCGGTCTTCGTTCGCCACTTCATAACGTGGGTGAAGCGCAGAAAGCTTGATAGATACCGATGGTGCTGGGCTCGATTTTGAAGAGACATACGTATCTCGACCTACGGCTTCGATCGCCATTAGGTAATCTTTGAAGTATTTGTTTGCATCAGCAGTGGTCAGTGCCGCTTCACCTAGCATGTCGTATGAGTAGGTAAAACCTTTATCACGCATAGACTTACCGTTCTTTTGCGCTTCAGCAATGCTGCGGCCAAGAACAAATTGGTGACCCATCACTTTCATCGCTTGGTGCATCGCTTTACGAATTACCGGCTCAGAAAGCTTGTTCACTAAACGGTTAACCGCTTGTCCAGCACTCTGCTCGTTCGATGAAAGTCCAACCACCTTGCCTGTTAGCATTAGGCCCCAAGTTGATGCGTTAACAAAAACCGAGTCAGAATTCTTCAGGTGAGATTTCCAATCCGCAACGCTAAGTTTGTCGCGAATCAACGCATCAGCGGTTGCCGAATCAGGAATACGCATCAAGGCTTCCGCCAGACACATTAGCAAGATGCCCTCTTGAGTATCTAAGCTGTATTCAAGCAACAAGGCGTCGATCATCTGAATAGATGTTTTATCCGCACGGATAGACTCAATCAACGACGTCGTTTTGTCTGTAATTTGCTGCTTTTCAGACTCAGAAGGGGTAGCTAGCGGCAGAAGTTGCTCTAGCCATTGGGTTTCATCCACCATATATAATGGTGAGATAAGCGTCCAAAGATCAGCAAGCGACTGCTCATTGAATTCTGGCTTTAACACATCAGTAGCTGTAAACATGCGTTTTCCTTAATCTCACACCCGGAATTAGCCCGGGATCTCTACAATGGCTGCAGTGTATTTAGAGTATATAAGGATTACTTGTCAAAAACTCCGAGTTTTTTGCTAAAAACTCGCTTTATTAACAAAACAAACACAACGTCACATATGAAACTTTAAAATAATATGCCGTTTTGTTTCACTATTTAACAGAAATTTTCTTTTTGTATTGGGATGGAGACATGCCTTGAAGGCGTGAAAAGGTGTGAGTAAAAGAGGATTGACCGGAGAAACCAGCCAGTTCTGCGACCTGACCAAGGCTAAGGTTACCCTGTTCAATTAAACGGCGAGAACGATCGATACGCTTACCAAGAACATACTGGTGAGGGGTAATGCCCATTTGCTCTTTGAACAGCATATGGAACTGGCTTTCGCCCAAGAACACGCTGCCCGCAAGCTGAGCGACAGAGATCTTATTCGCGAGGTGTTGCTCGATGTAGCGATCCAGTGCTTCAAGATCAAAACGCGAGTCTTTAATTGAGGTTTCAAATGCCGATATGTGCCTTTGCATCAGAGCGATCACCGTGTCATTGCAGGCACGGCTTAACAATAGATCATCCGGGCTCGCCTGCATTTCTTGCACCAACATATGGATAAGCTTTTGAATTTGCGCGTCTAATTGGAAGTAGACGTTCGATGATTCTAACTGGTTAATCTTCTCTAACATTAGAGGGTCATCATCGGTTGGCACAGGCATATTGAGCACTAGGATATCCGACTGACCAACCACCCCACCGAAAGCATGATCAGAGCTCGCTGTTACCACACAACCTTGACCCGGCCCGATAAGATTACCTTTACCGCAAACTTCAAATTCCGCCTGACCATTTAAACCAATCACGACTTGCGAATAGTGGTGATCGTGACAATCCATATGCGAAGGCAAAGTAATGATCTCCGCAGGGCGAGGGCCAGTAAGGCCTAGCGGGGACAAGTCTAGGTTTGGAAAGGGTAAAGGTTTTGGCATGACAGCAAAGTACTCAGATCGACATAGTGAGAATAATACTCTGAAATCTGCACAAGATGAATTTGTAAATGATCATGAGAGTCATTTCCTCACCATAAACAGAAGATCATTACCGCGATCATCTTGATCATGCCTCCGGAAAGATGATCAAGAGCGTACAAACTACGGGCATTGTAAAACCAATCGTTCCGGCGAATTTAGGGGCTTCACAAGCAATCACACGAACACGAACACGAACACGAAAAACATTTTACAGGCTTCTACGACATGGTGGGTAATGTATGGGAATGGACAACCGTTCAGAAAGGCCTAGCGAAAGGTGGCGCGTGAAGCTTCTCTCCTGAAGAAGCAAAAGTGTTTAACGAACTGTACGTACCGCCTTCAACGGCAGCGAACTATCTAGGATTCCGAGTAGTACGAGAGCTGTAGGCTCCCAGTCATAGGCTCAGAACCCCAAATATTTACTCTAGGTTCTCAATTATCACATTGAGCAACATTTATAGGGGAATTCCCCCCTTATGCATAAGCACTCCTAGGAGTAGATTCGTCGATAGAGTAGTAAGTCACTCTGGGTATCAAATTGATGCCTCAGTTTAATTTACCTGACCCTCGTAAATTAGACTGAAAATCTTCTACATGTCGACAAGGCATATCTTGTCTTTAGCCAGCCCCTCTTCAGGCTGGCTTTTTTTTGCCTGATTATCACCCTTTATGCCCATCGATTCTCCGTGATTGACACAGTTAATCAACAGTCCGTTTAACTGTCAGTCACCCCTTATTTTTCGTACTCTAATTGCCATTGCAGCGCTATAAGAAACTGATATCATTTCCATACCTCAGATTACGAGATAAAACCTTGCCAGATCCACTCAACTCCATACATCGTTCTTTATTCGAACAACTTCCAGGCTGCTGGGGCTGCAAAGATACTGACTCGGTCTTCGTGTACGCCAATCTCGCTTACAACCAATTGATTGGCTTACAACCCAATGAGACTTGTACTGGCTTGACCGACTTCGACATGCCCAGTCAAACCACTGAGTGCGCACAAGATTTCAGAGCTCAAGACAAACATGTGATGGATACACGCAGTACCCTTAAGATTCTCGATATTCACCCCTATCCAGACGGACGCTGGCACGCCCATATCTTTACTAAAACACCATGGCTTGATGACGACGACAACGTCCAAGGCACCATCTTCTATGGCCAAGAGCTTACTGATACCGCGATCTTAGAGGTCGGTCATTGGGTTTGTCAGGCCACAGGAACAAAAGGCGATCAGGCATCGCTTGCGGGGTCAGAGCCGCGCGTGTCTAAGCTGCAAAAGCGGCTGACTTCGAGAGAATCAGAGGTACTGTTCTTACTGCTTTTCGGCAAGAAACCACAGTACATCGCGTCGACGTTAAACATTTCAATCAAAACGGTCGAAGGTCATGTCGCCAGATTGAAACAGAAGTTTGATGCACGCAGTAAAAGCCAATTGATTGAGTATGCGTTGGATTCAGGATTGGGCTCAGTGATCCCAGAAACTCTGCTCAAAAAACAGATCTCCGTTGTTCTGCACAGTAACTGATTGACTGTTCATCTGAAAATGCAGACAAAAAAATGCCGTTGATTTGATAAGTCTAATCAACGGCATTTTTAGATCTGTTAAGCAGCTAAGCGATCAAAAAGCCTAAGGCGCTAGGCGATCAATATCCCAACTGTTGTCTTGGCGAGAGAACAAGAAACGGTCGTGCAAGCGGTGTTCACCACCTTGCCAAAACTCAATGCTATCTACACGTACACGGAAACCACCCCAGAAAGAAGGCACGGGAATCTCGCCTTTGGCAAACTTCTGTTTAAGCTCTAGATACTTACCTTCTAAAATCCCACGCGCTGAGATGCGGCTACTCTGCTTACTTGCAATCGCGGCCAATTGGCTCTCTTTTGGACGTGACGAGAAGTACTTCATATTTTCCATAGCCGTTAGCTTTTCAGCCGTGCCCGTAATATGAACTTGTCGCTCAAGTGGATGCCAAGGAAAGTGCAAACTGATTTTGCTGTTGTGCTCAAGCTGGTGCGCTTTACGGCTACCTAGGTTAGTGTAAAAAACGAAACCGTCTTTATCCACATTCTTCAGCAGAACAATGCGTTGGAATGGCTGACCATTTTCATCAACCGTAGCAACTGTCATGGCAGTAGGGTCCGTCAACTTCGCTTCAATGGCTTGCTCTAGCCATAAATTGAATTGCTCAATCGGGTCTGCGGCCAAGTCTTTACGTCTCAATCCACCCTTAGCGTATTCGCGACGAATATCTGTCAGTTCCATTTGGTTGCTCCTTTAAATTTTTTTGTGATTTTGCGCCGTAATCCTTTGAAACACAAGTCTAAGCCATGGTTTTGACTCACAGAAGGTGCTCTGTGTTAACAAGATCTCGGTACTCTCTCCATCATATTGATAATCTTTATACAAACCGATGACAAGCTGAGATCCGAGTGACCAAAATACTGCCTAACCTAATGACACCCTTTGTTTTATTCTCATTGTTATTGGGAGCTGCAGGGCTGACCGCAACCCACTTTATGGCAGTGCAATTCCAAGAAAAAATCGTCACTCAGCAACTCGATGAAGCAGCAAGTAAAGCCAATCTACAAATCGACTCTGAATTGGATAAATTCAAACAGATCCCGGATTTGCTCAGCCATGACCCGCGCTTGCTCTCTTATTTTGACTCATCACCACAAGCAGACAAGATTTCCGCTGCGCAGCTCAATCAATTGCTATTTGAATGGTCGAATCAAAGCCAAGCCGACACCATCTATATTCACGATCCGAACGGTACTGTGGTCGCTTCCAGTAATTACCAAAAGCCTCGCACTTTTGTGGGTGAGAACTTCTCGTTTCGTCCCTACTTTGCTTCTGCCATTCAAGGTAACAACACACAATATGTCGCGCTAGGCGCTCGTTCGAACGTACGCGGTTATTTTCTGTCTTCACCTCTGTATATCGACAAGGAAATTGTTGGCGTTATCACCGTAAAAGTGAGCTTAGAAAATCTCGAAAACATCCTAACCAGCGACGATTTTGAGATCGTAGTACTCGACTCTAACCAAGTGGTCTTTCTATCAAGCCAAGCTCCATGGCTTTACCATTCATTGTTGCCACTAACTCAGCAACAACAAACGGATATCGCACTTCAACGCCAATACGGTCAAAGCGAAATTTCGATCATCGAAGCCTTTCGCTCTTCAAGCTCTCAATCAGAAACTAGCAACGCCAATCAATCTAGCAACCTTCAATCCAATGAAATCCGAAAAGAGCTCACCGCCAACCAGTTATTCAAGCTTGGTGCATTTAATCTTTACCCCGCTACCATCAGCAACAATCAGTACCAAGTTGTTGCCCTAAAAGAGACCAGAGCTGAACTTATTAAAATCTTGCAGATCGATGTCATCTTCGTGGTGATTTACAGCTTGGTGATGCTCATCGCTTGGTCGTGGCGCCAGACTTATCTCGCGAAAGTGGCGTTGACCCGACTCAACCAAAACCTAGAGCAAACCGTTGATAAACGCACTCACTACTTGAAGCAATCCAATCAGCAGCTGCAACAAACCCTTTTTCAATACCAAGAGTCGCAGTCGAAGTTGAAACAGACAGAACAAGAGCTGACACAAACCGCGAAACTAGCGGTACTCGGTGAGCTGTCAGCCAGCATTAACCACGAAATAAACCAACCACTTGCAGCACTGCGAACCTACAGTGAAAACAGCTTAAAGCTACTGGAAATGGAACGAACCGATTTAGTGAAAAGCAATCTTGAGAAAATGATTGGCCTCAACAACACCATTACCGACATCATCGCGCGACTCAAAGTCTTTACTCGCAAGGTCACCAAACAAGAACATCATGTGGCGAACCTGCATCAAGCGGTCAATAACGCCACTAGCATTCTCAGTGCGCTGATGATCAAGCAAGGCATTACTCTAAGGCTAAGCACGGTGCCAGATGACATCAATATTGCGATTCATCCAACCGAACTCGAGCAAGTACTAGTGAACCTGATTCACAACGCGACTCAAGCGCTGCAACAACAAGTTCTTGAACACAAAATCTTGCAGGAGCAACAAAACCTGGAAAGCGTTGACCAACAGGCTAGCCCACAGATAGGCATCGAATGGCAACTGCATCATGACTCTTGTCAGCTGATCATTTGGGATAACGGAATTGGCATGCCGAACGATAAGCTAGAACAGCTGTTCGACCCGTTTTTTACCACCAAACCGGAAGGTTTAGGGCTAGGGCTTTCAATATCGAAACGGATTATTGAAGCGTATCACGGCACGATCAGCGCGAACCGGTTAGAGCCTTCAGGCATGGTATTCTCGCTAAACATCCCGTTATATAACGATAAGGGCTAACACGCCGTTGTTATCGTTGATTAGAAAACGAATCTCACATACTGCTAATCTCACCTACAGCTAAGGAATCGGCTTTTGCACTCTATGCCTAAACTCTATTTTGTCGACGATGAACCCGCCATTCGAGACTCGGTAGAACAAGCCATGCTCATTGAAGGTATCGATATCGTCGGCTTTCCCAATGCTATTGAGGCATTAAAGAAAATAGATACCACGCAAGCCGGAATTGTCATCACCGATATTCACATGCCGGTAATGGATGGCATTCAATTAACGCAAAAGTTGCTGAGCCAAAATCCTCATTTTCAGGTCATCGTACTTACCGGACATGGTGACGTGCAAACCGCGGTATCAGCGATGAAAGCCGGTGCTTACGATTTTCTGGAAAAGCCATTTGTGGTCGATGCCCTACTCACTGCCGTTAAAAAAGCCGCAGATAAGCTCGCACTGGTTGAAGAGAACAACCTATTGCGTAAAGAGTTGGCAATGCAAAATCAGGTTGGCCCGAAACTGATTGGTCAATCACCATCAATGCAGGCATTGCGCCGAGAATTGATCACCCTAGATACCAAAACTAACCCACTTCTATTGTTTGTTGGTGATTTAGGGACGGGGAAAAGGGTCACTGCACAATACACCCATGATTTACACAGTCATCAAACCGCGGAGCTTTGCCCTGTCGCGGCGTTTAATTTGCCACGCAGTGACGAAGCGACATTCCATCAGTTTGTTTTGCAACTGTTCTTAAAGCATCAAGGTGGAACACTCTATATCCATGAAACAGAAGCGTTAACTTCGCAGCAATGGCTATGGTTAGCCGCTCTAAAACCCACTCTACTTCATGAAAACTCATGCAAGACCAATGCAACTTGTATCATTATCGCAACTACAGTAGTTCCTACTACAATTACAGGTGAACTACGCCGGTTTAATTTACTACCCTTGGCGCAAAGAACGGAAGATATTGGCTCTTTGTTCAAACACTTTGCTCGTGGTGCAGCCAGTCGCTATCAACTGCCGCCACCCGTCATTACAGAAAAAGAGATGCAGCGACTCATTGCAACGCATTGGACGGAGAACATTCGTCAGCTTCGCCAACATGCTGAACTCAGAGTGCTGACTCAAATTAAGCAGCCGTCGCTCGACAGCGATACTGATGAGCAAAATGAACTCGATATGAGCATTGAAGAGCAACAACAGTCGTTGAACCAACGCACCGATAGCTTTGAACAAATTATCTTGATTGAGGCGCTACATCGCCATCAAGGTCGTTTAAAAGAGGTACAACAAGAGCTGCAGGTGTCGCGAAAAACACTGTATGACAAACTAAGAAAGCACCAACTCGATAAAACAGATTTCAAGAACCGATAAGTCTTAAAAAATATATAAATTCAAAGATTTAAATGAGCAAAATCTTAACATTTATCAAAAGTAAGAATACACTCAATAGGCTTGCACTTTTATTTAGCGAACAAGGACTGTTATGAGTCAGAAAAATTTCAGCAAATTGAACGAGACCGAGCTTGAGTATGTCGATGATAAAACAGCGGCACTACTCCTCAATACGCCCACCAGTGCGCGAATTATGTTGTGGGTGATCGTTCTGTTTTTTATTGCTGCTATTGGGTGGTCTGCATGGGCAGAGATCGACAAAGTTACCGTTGGCCAAGGCAAAGTGATCCCCTCCTCTCAGATCCAAGTGGTACAAAACCTTGAAGGTGGCTTAGTTAAAGAGATCTTAGTTAAAGAAGGTCAACGTGTTCAGAAAGGTCAGCAGCTACTGTTGATCGATGACACTCGATTCCGTTCGGACTTCCGCGAACGTGAACAACAAGTGGCGAACTTAACCGCCAACGTGTTGATGCTATCCGCTTCATTAACCAGTGTCGTCATTAACGAAGAGTTCTCTGTTGAAGAGTGGAAAAAAAGCGTGTTGCTTGATTACGGTAAACTCGCCTTTCCACCAAAATTCTACGAGCTTCAGCCTAAACTGGTTAATCGCCAAAAAGCCGAATATCGTCAAGATCTGAATAACCTAAAAAACCAACTTTCTGTTTTTGATCAACAAGTTGAACAGAAACAGCAAGACCTAGTTGAGATTAAGGCGCGGGTTCGCAACCTAAAACAGAGTTACCAGTTTGCTCGCCAAGAACTGGATATCACCAAACCCCTCGCCGATGAAGGTGTGGTACCACGAATTGAATTACTTAAACTGCAAAGACAAGTGAACGACACTCGCCGAGAAATGACCTCAAGCGAGCTAAAAATCCCTCTGCTACGCTCAGCAATCAAAGAATCCATGCTCAGCCGTATTGACGCCGCACTGAACTTCCGCTCCGAACAACAAGAAAAACTCAATCAAGCCCAAGACAAGCTCTCTGCAATGACCGAATCTGCCGTTGGCCTAGAAGACAGAGTAAACCGTACCGTGGTGGTTTCTCCTGTAACAGGCACCGTTAAAACATTGGGTATTAATACTGTCGGCGGGGTTATCCAACCGGGTATGGACATCGTTGAGATTGTACCAACAGAAGACTCTCTATTGGTTGAAGCGAAAATCGCCCCGCAAGATATCGCGTTCCTACGCCCAGAATTGACTGCCATCGTTAAATTCAGTGCTTATGACTTCACTAAGTACGGTGGTCTAGAAGGCGTGTTAGAGCACATCAGTGCCGATACCACTCAAGATGAAGAAGGCAATAGCTTCTATATCGTGCGCGTGCGCACCGAAAAACACAATTTTGGACAGAACGAAGAGTTGCCAATCATTCCAGGTATGACCGCCTCTGTCGATATCATCACGGGTAAAAGAACCGTGCTTGAGTACATGTTGAAGCCACTATTAAGCGCTCAAAACAATGCACTAAAAGAGTAATGACGTTTGATGTTTGATAACGCCTTTCAATACACAGCAAATAGACAAGAGCAGAGGCTATGAAGTCTCGGATTTCGCTATTGCTGCTGGTCCTCACCTCTTTCACCTCTGTGGCGCTCAACAAGAGCGACCAACGGTGGATAGATGCAGTGACCAAAACCTACGGCGATAGAGCCGGAAAGCGAGTGGCAACATGGCGCTCAAATATGACGTCATACGACGGATTAAGTGAAAAAGAGAAGCTCAGGTCGGTGAACCAGTTCTTCAACCAGATGTACTTTGTCGATGACAACATACTGTGGGGAAAGAATGATTACTGGGCAACACCACTGGAATTTTTAGGCAGCAACGCCGGTGATTGTGAAGACTTCACAATCGCAAAATACTTCTCTTTGCTTGAACTGGGCGTCCCAGATAAGAAATTACGATTAGTGTACGTAAAAGCACTGGAACTAAACCAGTTCCACATGGTGTTAGCTTACTACTCAACACCGAGTGCAGAGCCATTAATTTTGGACAACTTAAACCCTGAAATTAAACGCGGTTCCAAACGCCCAGATCTAAGACCAATTTACAGTTTTAACGGTAAAAACCTTTGGTTGATCAAGTCGGCAGCAGGCAGCGGCAAGTTGGCAGGGAAATCTTCAAGATTGAGCTTATGGAACGACTTACGTTCACGTGAGCGCTCTCTAAAATTAAACAAACCCATTATCAATTACGATGAGTAGGTACAATGACTTTATATAAACAGCTTGTGGTCGGGATGGTTGCAGTGTTCATACTGCTGATGACGTCAGTTTTTATGATCGAATTCAATACCACCCGTGGATACTTAGAGGAGCAGCAACGCTCTGAGGTAAGTAATACCATTAATACTGTTGGACTGGCTCTCGCCCCTTACCTAGAAGAAAAGGACAAGGTGGCAGTGGAGTCTGTTATCAACGCCCTGTTTGATGGCAGTTCTTACTCAGTCGTTCGATTGATCTTTCTCGATAGCGGTGAAGACATTCTCCGCTCATACCCTGTAAAGCCAACTGGCGTACCAGAGTGGTTTACCAACCTAAACCTGTTCGAGCCTGTTCATGACCGCCGCGTGATCACCAGTGGCTGGATGCAATTGGCCGAGGTCGAGATAGTAAGTCACCCAGGCCCTGCCTACGATCAACTTTGGCAAGCATTCATCCGCTTACTGAGCATATTTGGCACGATCTTCTTGCTCGGTTTGGTGTCTATCTCTTGGATCCTTAAGCGCGCTTTACGCCCGCTCTCGTTGATCATTACCAAGATGGATCAGATCGCCAAGAATCAGTTTGGCGAACCTCTGGCTCGTCCAAAGACAAAAGATCTCACCTTGGTTGTCGATGGTATCAACCACATGTCGACTCAAGTTGAACTGGCATTTAAAAACCAAGCGAAAGAAGCTCAGAAGTTACGTGAAAGAGCATATATCGACCCTGTATCTCAGCTAGGTAACCGTGCTTACTACATGTCTCAGTTAACTCAATGGTTAGAGGAGTCGAGCTTAGGTGGTTTAGCGGTACTTAAAGCGGAGTTTATTAGTGAAGAATACGATGAAAAGGGCTATCAAGAAGGTGATGCCTTGGTTCATCAACTGGCTGAACAGCTACAGGCTTCAATTTCATCACCAGACATCACCATCGCTCGTATTTCTAGTGACGAATTTGGTTTCATCATGCCAAACATTGATGAGAGCGAACTGAAACTTGTCGCGAGCAGCATCGTAAACTGTATCCAGAGCCTAGGTTCAGACCCAACAGGCACTGCGAACCCACACATTGCTCTTGGTGTGACATACAGCAACACGCGTAAAACCAGTACTGAAATCATGTCGCTGGTGGATAACGCACTTTCAAGTGCCAAGGCGAATCGAGAACTTGCTTACGGCTACGTAACCGCAGACGATCACGGCGCAGTGATGGGCAAACAACAATGGCGTATGTTGGTTGAAGAAGCGATCATCAACGACCTCATTACCTTCCGTTTGCAGGCTGCAAACAATGCCTTTGGTAAAACGTATCACCAAGAGGTGTTCTCTGCGATTGAAAAAGATGGCGTGCGTTACGGTGCTAACCAGTATCTATACGCGCTAGAACAGCTTGAAATGAGCCACATCCTCGACCAATACGTTATCGAGAAGATGATTGAAAAGCTCAATGCAAAAGAAGTAACCAGCCCTGTCGCTATTAACATTTCACCAAGCAGCATTTCTCAACCAAGCTTCATCCGTTGGATCGGTAAGACGCTTGAACAGAATGCTTCAATCGCTCACCTGTTGCACTTTGAGATTCCAGAAAACTGCTTCATCAACGTTCCGCACTACACGGCACTTTTGTGTAACACCATTCGCAACGCTGAAGCGGTGTTTGGTGTCGATAACTACGGACGTAACTTCCAATCACTGGATTACATCAACGAATACCGTCCAAGCTATGTGAAGCTAGATTACCTGTTCACACATAACCTTGATGACGAAAAACAGAAGTTTACCTTAACGTCGATCTCTAGAACCGCTCACAACCTAGGCGTCACCACCATCGCGTCTCGAATAGAAACTCAGACTCAGCTAGATATTCTGTCTGATAACTACGTAGAAGTGTTCCAAGGCTTCATTGTTGATAAATAGTTGTAAGGGTTATATCACATGCAAGATCCACTATTGAACTCACTGATCTACGTTAGCCGGTATTACGGGTTAGCTAACTCGCCCGAAGCGTTGATCAATGGGCTACCACTATCCGATGGAAAGCTAACCCCTTTCCTATTCCCACGCTCTGCTGAACGAGCAGGATTAGTGGCAAAAGAAAACCGTTCCGACTTAGAAAAGATTCCTCACCTGATACTGCCTGCGGTCTTACTACTTAAACAAGGTGAGGCGTGCGTTCTCAACAGTATCGATTTAGAGAAGCAAGAAGCGGAAATCATTACTGCGGAAAGCGGAATGGTGCCAATCATCATTCCTGTCGAAGAGCTGAAAGAACAATTCATCGGCCGCTACTTCTTGGTAAAGAAACAGTTCCGTTATGATGAACGTTCACCAGAAGTTCTAAAAACACGTAAAGGGCATTGGTTTTGGAGCACGATTTGGGAATCTAAAAACATCTACCGAGATGTGTTGATTGCCTCCATTCTTATCAACATCTTCGCGATTGCCGCGCCGATGTTTACACGCTTGGTGTACGACAAGGTAGTTCCCAACCTCGCCTTTGAAACTTTGTGGGTGCTGGCAAGTGGTATCTTTGTCGTGTTCCTATTCGATTTGCTGCTCAAATTGATGCGCAGCTACTTCATTGACGTTGCCGGTAAGAAATCCGATATTCTCATTTCCTCCAAACTGTTCAGTAAAGTACTGGGGATTCGTATGGAAGCGAAGCCTGCTTCTGTCGGTGCTTTCGCTAAAAACTTGCAAGAGTTCGAATCCATTCGTGAATTCTTTACCTCTGCAACCATTGGCTCGTTAATCGACCTCCCCTTCGCACTGATGTTCTTAGCGCTAATTTGGTTAATGGCTGGAAACCTTGTGTTTGTTCCCGTTGCTGGCGTGGTCATTTTGATCGTCTATGCATTGCTAATCCAAGGTCCACTGCGCCGTACCATTGAGGAAGGCTCTCGTCTTGCTTCGCAGAAGTACGCGAACTTAATCGAGAGTTTGGCAGGGTTAGAGACGGTTAAGCTGTTCAGTGCGCAAAGCCAATTCCAATTCCGTTGGGAAGAAGCCGTTGCTCACATGGCGAATTGGAATATCAAAAGTCGACGCATCACTGACAGCATCCAAAACACCGCCGGCTTTGTTCAGCAAAGTACTAACGTTGGTATGATCATCTTTGGCGTGTATCTAATTGCAGAAGGTGAACTTACGATGGGTGGCTTGATCGCTGCAACCATGTTGAGCGGCCGAGCGATTGGCCCGCTTGTTCAGCTGTCTTTGCTTTCGACTCGTTACAACCAAGCAAAGTCATCAATGACTCTGATTGAGCAAGTGATGTCGATGCCTGATGAACAAGAAGAAGGTAAACGCTACATTCACCGTCCGATTATTCAGGGCCATATCGCGCTAGATAAAGTGACGTTCCACTACCCAGATTCACCAGTGGCTTCAATTAGAGACTTAACCCTCAATATTAGTCCTGGTGAGAAAGTAGCAATCATTGGTCGTATTGGTTCAGGTAAAACCACACTAGAACGTCTGATTATGGGCCTGTACAAGCCCACAGAAGGCCATGTACGTATTGATGATACGGATATGGAGCAACTGCATCATGTCGACGTACGACGCAATATAGGTTGTGTTCCGCAAGACAGTAACCTGTTCTACGGTTCAGTAAGAGACAACATTACTTTAGGTCGTCCTTTGGTGGATGACCGTGACGTGATGGATGCAGCAAACCGTGCAGGGGTAACCGCGTTTACTCAACAAGATCCTGCAGGTTTGGAACGCCAAGTGGGTGAAGGTGGTGCCTTGCTGTCTGGTGGACAACGTCAGTCAATTGCCATTGCTAGAGCCTTCCTTGGCCGTCCGCCAGTGTTGTTGATGGATGAGCCGACCAGTGCTATGGATAACCGTTCAGAGATGCACATCAAACACCAACTTAACCAATTGCTACCAAGCGAGACGTTAATTCTGATTACACACAAAACGTCGATGTTGGACATTGTCGATCGAGTGATCGTAATGGAGAAAGGCTGCATCATTGCAGATGGTCCTAAAGCACAGGTTCTTTCAGACCTTAAACAAGGTCGAGTTAGAGCCGTTAGTTAGAGCGCTCAAGCCACCTAAATAAATAATTATCAGTAGAAACCAAAAGGGGGAGCATCAGCTCCCCTTTTTTATTTGTCAGTATCGGCACCTTAACCATACGTAACTTTGTGTTCAGCACAAAAGTCTACAAAGCAATATCCTCTTGCTCCATCTTGAATGAACATTGGATCTCGTATTGGTTGAATGAGAAAACACTTCCACCATGGGTTCGCTTGGTTGTGACTGTCTCATCACCAAATTGAATCGTCACTCGGGTATACACTTTTTCGTGTACCTCTACAGTGCATTCAGCAAGGTTGGTTGCAAACTCCGCTTCGAGTGTATCTAGCTGCGACTTTGTGTTTTCTATTGCGAGGTTATTCTTCTCACGTTGCTGCTCTATTTCTAGGGCTTGCTCTTCGCTTCTCTCGGTTTTAGGGCGCTTCTTAAATTCTAACTCTTGGCGAATCACACCCATGGTTTGCTCTTGAGTGTGTTTATAAGCTTCCTTCAGCTCGGCTAGCTTTTGTCGGTAACCATCGTAGCGCGCAAAGCCATGTACTTTAGTTGCGGTGTCTCCCTCAACACCTAAGAAGACACATTCTACTTTCCCGCCGACTTTGGCTTCACCACCGCTGAGCGTGCCGTGTTTTTTCAAACTGTCCATCACGATAAGGTTGTTACCACAGCGAATGTCATTACTCATACTGTGCACACCAAGTCTAAGGTCGTTGGCCGTTTGTAGCTCAGCATTCTGTGCGTAGCTTGCTGTGATAGAGCCTTTACTGAATACCTTACAACTTTTTGGCTCCCCCTCTTTAGTCGTATGGCCGATAATGCCTTTGGCGACTTTGATATCCCCCTGGGCTTGAACTTCGGCCGATTCGATAAAGCCACCAACCGTAACACTTCCGGTCGCCTTGACGATCATCCCCGGCTCGATGTTGCCAGAGACGAAGACATTACCTTTAAATTTAACATGCCCAGTTGAGACATCGACGTTGCTGACACATAAGGCGTCATCCACTTCGATGGTTCGATCTTTAATGATGGGCAATCCAGGGTGTGAGGCGAGTAGTAAATTGGGATCTTCAGGGGAGATGTAGGTGCCCTTTCCTGGCTTGATTAAACTGTCTTGCCCAGGAAGCGGTGGGATAATTCGGCCTTGAACGGTAAAGCCAGCGATACCTTTGGTAGCGGGGGTACGTTTCATTAAGTGATCATTTTGACCAACGGTAATGGTTTGTCCCAAGTCTCGCATATCAATCTTGCCTTCGTCTTTGCTGCGAGGCTTCAAGACTTGGCGAGTAATATCTTCAACCAAAGCGGCAAACTTAGCATCCTTACCTTTTACTGGTTGTGTCCCTTTAGCGACGGGCTGAGTAAACTTTTCCCCGGGCTTAAGTTTGCTACTCATCATCAGAACTTTTCTGAGCGCTAACTTATTTATTCCTTTTGTTATTTGAGCTAGAGATAAGCACTGAATGATGTCGCTACCACGCAGTGGGTGTCCATTGTAGGGACCAGTGACCACGAGACTCGCCAACATCTCATCATCAGACAGTTCGACCGCAACAGTGGCATTTCGAACTTCAGCAATCAAGATTCCTTCATAAGCTTCACCCTTACCTTCTTTAGCAAGAGTAACGAAACGCAACACCTCTTCTTCGAAAAGAAAATAGTTTGATGCATTCAAAGCTTCCAAGGTTGGTGGCAGCGTCTTGTTATCAAAGCTTGCGTCAACCACAGTCCCGGTTGGCAGACATGCCATTACTTGTTGCTTGTCTTCCGACAATGTAACGATGTTATCCCACATTCGAATTGAGTATCCCTAATGACTCAGTTGTTATTCAGTCTATATAATTCATTCTGCGCTGAGTATCACATTATTAGAATAATCAGCGTCACATCACTTACTTTCGATTCTGCAAACATGACTCATAAATAAGACTTACACATTTTATGATCTGCTTCGCCTTTACAAATACATAGGAAAATTTTTTCAGAATATTTCGTGCGATTGAATGTTGATTCGATGTAGGGCTAGATAGTAAAGGCGAATAGCTTTAGAAGATTAAAGGCTGTAGTGGAGAGATGAAACAGAAGTGATGTAACAGATAATCAGGGTAAAAACGGATTTGAATATGGAGCTTCAGTTTACAGTGTAAATCCAAGATTCTAATTTACACTGTAAATCTAATTTGTAGCGGTCAGTCTATTTAAATGATGGCTAGCCTATTTACACTGTAAATTTGCTAGCAAAACATCGACATCTTTACGAAACTGAATCTCTGCTTGTTTACGACCAACAAGATTAAACTGTTCAACACAAGTCCCCCACTCTTTCTGCTGAACAACCTTTGCGATGAGTAAGTCAGAAATACCTATGTTTCGATCGTTACTGAGTAGAATCAAGTTCAGTACGCTGAAGCTGATCGCATCATAACTGTTGCCACCGTTCACGTAATTTCTAACTAACTGAGTTTCAAACTCACTAACGGTGTGAACACTCTTTGGCAGCAGAGCTCGCACCATATCGGTTTCAAGTGAAACCAAAGAACCTGAAACAAGAAAACAGTAGCTACGCTCGAAGTGATTTTGAACTTGGTTTATCCAGCCTTGAGAGTTTGAGTTAAGCGCCTTAACCATCAGAACCGAGTGACAGCCACTGGCCTGATCTCGCTGGTGGCCGATGTGCACAGCTTCAAATTCACTACCACGCCAAAAAGAAATCAATTCGCTGGTCGCGCCAAAGCTTGTCGCCAGATAATCTGCTTGGCTGGTTTGCTGTGATAACTGAGCCAACATCCAACGGCCAATACCCAAACCTTGATGACGTGCTGAAACAGCAATGCGCATAACTCGAAGGCACCGACTGGTCGCCGCCTGAGTACAGCCAAATTGGTTTGCCAGTAATACAGAGGCAAGGTGACCTTGAGGCCTGCGTTTTCCAAGTTGAATTTGAGTAATCAACTCGCTGTCCAAACCACCCTCTTCCGTCACTAACATACAACCTAAACATTTATCTTGCTGCCAAGCGGCGTATAAACGGATTGCTGGATTGTTGAGAAATTGCATAAAGTCATTTGGCGAGGTCTGATAGTGCGCATCCACGAGAAGAGAAAAACATTGTTGTAGCTGCTCAGGATTAGCCAAGCATTCTGATTTTGATAACTCGCCCAAGTTTAATTGGTTGATTGCGTCAGCAGAAAAGCCTTCGATTTCATCAACCGCCGATTCAGTGACTGATGCGTCATTACCAAGTAGGAAGAAATCAAACAACCAAGCTTCTAGCGGATCGTTGCTATTCCAACGAATCGGTTGTTCGAGCTTAAAGCCTTTCCACCCCGGACGATGCTCAGAAAGCCAAGACTCAAACTTAATACCGAACCCTCGTCCACTGCCTTCGTAACCGTGTACCGTGGTCGAAAAAACCATACGGTGATAGATGTCGACCATGGATTTAAGCATCGGAATTGGAATTGTAGCCGCTTCGTCAACAAATAGAAGGTCACAATCGGGCTTGGATTTAAGTAATTCATCTGGCGCGACGAATCTCAAACTTCCCCCTTGATGGCGAATGTGAGTAGCGTTGACCACTTCGCAAGATTCTAACCCTTGGCCAGCATGAGAAAATACCGGCTCTACCGCTTTCACTGAAGGTGCAGTAACAATAATATTAAAACCGTGACGCTCAACTAACAGCTGCGCTGCGGCAATACCCAATGTCGAGCTTTTACCACGCCCTCTATCCGCAGTGAGAATCAAAGGACGTTTACGATGTCCAGACACCACTTTTTTGACTAATTCAACAGCCGTGTTTTGCTGTTCAAATTTATCCAATCCGTTTTGGGCGCTTTGCATCTGAGGAAGAGCGTGAGTTGCTTGAACTACATCGCCGGCTTCATTGTGTTGTGAAACAGAAATCAGTTTATCGAAATGACGTTTTAACCAACGTTGGCCAAAGCTTTCACTATCTTCAGAGGCATTAACTTTTGGCGGCAACACCAACAACAACCCACCACCAACTAACGAACCCAACGCGGCACTAAAACCATTCGCATCGAACTGCTCTCTAAAATCACAAACAAGAACTTGGCACTCACGACCAAGCAGTTGTTGGCCTTTTTTTACTGGAGCATGAATCACACCTTCAAATGGCGTACCGCCAACCTGGAAGATGCTCGGAGTGTTTGAATCTTGAAGGAAGGTAAAAACAGCAGAGTTTTGCCAATCAAAATCGCCATCAAAGACCACGCCGTAACGGTGATCGTTATGCTGAGCAATATTAGAAAGTGTATGTAGAAAAGTGTTGGTTGGGTTTGTCATAGTTAGCGTCCAGATTCATCTAAACACAGTTTATCACAGCCAAATAAAAAGCCGCATAAAGCGGCTTTAGAGGAGTAATGAAAAGTCGTCGACTTAGTCGAGCTTCGATTGTACGAAGGCGAGGATTTCTTCCATTGTTGCGTCATCAACTTTCTTAAGGTTCAACGCCAAGTTTGAACCCTTGCGGCTGTATGATACGCGGCCCTTAATAAGCTCAACTTTTGGAGAAGCTTTCTTCGCTGGCGCTGGCGCCAATTCAAGAATCCAACCTTCCAATGTTTCGGTCACGTCTTTGGTTAGACGAGTTACGCCTTGAGCTTCGCTACGCTGCCATACAAAACCTTCAGAAGCATCACACTTAGTCAGCAGTGTTTGCTGCTGTTCACTCGTCAATCCACCAAACTGCTTGTGCAATTTAACAATAGTTGGACGACCAAGGTCGCTCACATTTGGGTAAGCTTGTAGCAATTCAAGTGGCAAAGCGGCTGCTTTCAATGCACCACTCACCAAAGCTTCACTGCACTGGAACATTTTTGCCAGTGCTTTCTGGTCTTCAGCTTCGCCTTTGTCCAGCTTCGCTTGCATCTCTTTGCCCTTCTCGTAAAGAGAAAGCGGTTTATGAGCGTTAGCTACGTCTGATAGGAACTTAGCGTGTTCGCCGTTAATGTTTTCAGCAACATAGATTAGGAACTCTTTGTCAGCCAAAATACATGACATACGACGACGGCTACCATCAAGAACTTCAATCTTACCGTCTTTGTTCTTACGACCAACTGCTGGGTATTGCTGACCACGTTCTTTCAATGTTGTAAGAACATCAGAAAGCGCATGCTCGTTTAAGAAAGATTGCTCACGAGCGTTCTCTTCAAAAACAACCGTTCGAGTAGCCACTTCAGCCGCAGGAATTCGAACCAATTCAAATGAAACCAAATCTTCGCCAGCAACAGAAAGCTCAATCACTTGAGCCTGCTCTTTTGCCGCTGTTTGCGCTTCTTGTGGTGTTGCTACGCGACGTTTGTTTGCTTTACCAAATAGCTTTGCATTTAAGTCAGATGTTTTAATTGCCATTGTTGTTATCCCTGATTAAGTGAAGGCCAGTTGCTATGTAATACGCGCTCTAATTCTAGAGCACTTTTTTGTACTGCGTCTTGAGCAACAGCTAGAGTTTTCTTACCGCCCTCAAAGTCGCTCACCGTTAGATCGAAAACCGTGCTGTAAGTGTCGGCACAGGTTTCAAAAGCACGGCTTCTTGGAATGGTTGCCATCATTACTTGGTCATTCAACAGGTAGTTCATTTCAGTCAGAACTGACACCTGTTTCTTGTTGTCGTCTTCAAACATGGTTGGCATTAGACGAACAAATTCGAGCCCTTTCCAGTCATCCGGGAACATTTCGTAAACCGTTGGTAAGTGCTGGAAGAAGTTAACCGTTGAAGCCCAATCCAAACGCTTAGCTGCACATGGAATCAGAAGTGCGTTCGACGCGTACATTGCATTCCATACTAGAGGGTCAACGTGCGGGCCGGTATCAATCATAATCACATCGAAGTCATCGGCGATTTTGTCGATAAGCTTCTCTTTTAACAGACGAACAATATCAAGTGACTGATCTTGTGAAAGGCTTTGCCACGCTTCAGCGTTAAACATCGCATCTTCTGGGAAAGCAGAAATTGTCTTCAGGTTTGGATACTGAGTTGGCAATAGTACGTTCTTACGAAGAAACTCTAGATCGACATCTTGGCCTTCAGGCACGTTGTCCAACATGATATCGACGGCAGAATAGATGCTGTCGTGCTCTGCCCCACTAATTTGTGGATTTAGGAACAGACGCAAAGAGCCCTGTGGGTCCAAGTCAATCAGACAGATACGGTAGCGCTTATCCAAATTCAGAGACAAACAAGCGGCTAAGTGAACTGCTGTCATTGATTTACCCGTACCACCCTTCTGGTTTTGTACGTTGATAATCCATGGCTTATTGTCAGCGTGCTGCTTACGTTCATGGAACTTCGGCACTTCTGCCGCGTCCATCAACATGTGAGCTTCTGTCAATGAAATCGAGTAATGATTAGCGTTGTTCTTTGTGAACTGATGGCCATCAGCTTCAAGTTTAGTGATCGCTTCATCGAGCTTACGACGCGTTAAACCAGAACGAGTCTCCATCATAGCTTTAGACATTGGAGGGAAATGTTCATCACTTCGCTCTTCCAAAATAATCTCAATTCGGTCAGCCTGAACTTGTTGAGTTTGTTCGGCTAGCTGATAGAGCTTATCAATCGTTTGTTCTCTTTTCATTGCCAGTTTCCGTAATGATTAACTAAGTACAAATTGTACAGCGATTAACAACAAACACAACAAAAACATGAACATACATTTATGAGTAAAATCACATAAAATAGACCGCGTTTTTACAATTTGATGAAACATCGCCTTAGACAAACACAAAAATGACTGTTTCTATCATGTATAACCATGCTATTTCTAGTCTACATTTTAAATGTTACAGCATCACTTATTTACAATGTAAATGGAATTTCAACGAAAAACCTTCGGAACGATTGAAATACAACCATAGATTACGGTTGGTGTGATTTGCATTCGAATTTATAGATTTTCAATCCAATAAAAATTAAAAAACACTCAATGACCAAAAAATTCAAAACAGAAGAGAAGATGGGGTGTCAAAAAACAACAGAGGATTGGAACCTAACCGGAAGAATGATCATGGAGCACATCCAGTGTAAGATAATTGATAACGCCAAATTATGAAGCATGATCAAGGCGTAAACTGAGCAATATTGATCCGAGCAACTGCACATTGAAAATGATCAACCTCCGGAAAAATGATCAAGTAAACATAGTTCCGGAAGCATGTAATTTATGAACTAAGTTACGGACAAATGCTTTTGGAATGGGGATTCAACGCCTATAAGGGCTCAATGATTGAAAATTCAATCGACACAGACCAAGAATACACAAACATGACAATTTCATGATCATGCTTCCTAGTTAAGACCCACCCGCTCTAAATACATCAAAGCAATCCATTTCCAGCGGATACAGACTAAATTTTGCACTCAATAGGGTAGGAACGATAAAAAAGTATGCTCTCTTGATCATTGTTCCGATAGATTGGCCACCACAAGTGTCCACTTAGACAAGTCAAAAGCGACTTAGAAACCGATGTTGAATTCCGATCTGTGGATAAGCTGTATAAGTATAATGATCATGCTTTCGAACCAATAATGATCATGCTTACAATGACTTAATGATCATCGTTCTGATGTTCTGTGATCATGCTTTCTTAAGTTTAATGATCATAGTTTCGGAACCTTTATGATCATGCTTTCCAAGGTGGTTTATTTTAATGCTTTAAATTCAGCCACTTATAAGCAAAGTTACGTCCAGATCATTAGATCACTTAATCATTTAAGATCATATTAATCAAAAAGATCAGTTATTTAAAAGCCAATAAATTCTCTTTATTTATGATCATTCTTTCTTTATCATTCAGGAACTATAGTGAAATTACGGTTAGTGTGATACGGATCAAAAATGAAACCAGAAGAGAAATTGTTAATTAAGGCACGAAGCCACAAAGATGGTCATTTATTTGAGGTATCTGAAACAGCCGTTGAATGGATAGAACAATATCAACACTTCAAAGGTGTCACCAAAAGCATAGTTGAGCTTCTTAACCTAATTTCACTTCGTGGGTTTAGCTGTAAAGACGGGTACGTTTCCACCACTGAGATTATTGAATCAACCGATGGTCAAGTCACTCGCGCAGCCTTACAGCAAAGGCTGAGAGCTGCAGTTAATATCGGATTGTTCAAACAAATCCCCGTTCGCTTTGAAGAAGGCCTTGCTGGTAAAACCATGTTGCATCGCTTTGTGAACCCAAACCAATTGATATCGGTGCTGGGTGCCACCAGCTTAGTGACAGAAAGCGTGAAGCAAAATGAAAAGCAAAAGCGCTCTAAAGCCCTAGCTCAAACCAAAGTAAACAAGCGCTTACTGAATGAACATGGGTTGAATACCCCACCAACGATGAAAGATGAAGCGGATCAATTCATTGTTTCGCCAACCAATTGGGCGGGGATTATTGATCAAGCGTTAGCGCCACCTAGAACTCGTAAGAGCTACCAGAAATCCATGGTTTCGATCTCTGGCACTCGAGCTGTGATCGAGACAAGATCTTCTAAAAATATCATGACCGTTGACGATCTGATGACGTTATTCGCGTTATTCACGCTCACCGTTCAATATCATGATCACCACCAAGATGATTACCATCTAGACGCGAAACACACGCCGAACAAAACACCACTCTACATCACTGATATTTTGTCTTTACGTGGCAAGAAAGACAGCGGCCCTGCTCGTGATTCGATCCGCGACAGTATTGATCGTATCGAATTCACGGATTTCCAACTGCACGAGCTTACAGGCCGTTGGCTTAGTGAGAACATGCCAGAAGGCTTTAAGAGTGATCGTTTCCGATTCTTAGCTAGAACCATTACAGCATCGGAAGAAGCGCCTACAGAGGGCTCTGACGGCGAAATTCGCATTAAACCGAACCTATACATCCTGGTTTGGGAACCTTCGTTCTACGAAGAGCTGCTGACGCGTGACTATTTCTTCCTATTTCCGCCAGAAATCCTGAAGCAACATACCTTGGTTTTCCAAGTGTATTCGTACTTTAGAAGCCGCATGGCACGTCGCCATTCAGATAGCATGTTGCTCAGTGAGCTCAACCAGAAATTGGCGCGTAACATCGATTGGCGTCGTTTCTCGATGGATCTGATCCGCGAGCTCAGAAAATTGGGTGAAGTCGGGGATCAAGAAGATACCTTCCTGGTTAATCTATGGGGTTATCACTTGACGATCACCGCGTTGATCGAAAAAGGGAAAACGACCGATTATCAGGTAGATATCAAATGTAATGTGGAAGAAGTCTTACGTTACTCAAGAGCGCGTACCACTAACGCAGGTAAGCGTAATATGGCACCAACGCTGCCGAACCCACTTCGTAACGAAATGGTGTCTAAGCAGAAACTGGAAGAGCTGTCTGAGATTATCGACGGTGAGTTTGAACCCATTCAGCGTAAAGCACCGTCGCCAAGAGGCAAATTGGGACGTCGAGTTAAGCAGCGTAAACACTCTGTTGAGATCAACGCTGACGAGATCATGATTACTCTCTCTAAATATACCTCTGCAGAGGCTCTAGAACGCAGCATAACGGCTTTATCTGCTATGACAGGGCACTCACATGCCTCAATCAAAGAAGAGTGCTCAGAGCTCATTGAGAAGCTTGATTGGTTGAGAGTAGGGGAGGACGTTATCCCATACGAAACACTGAGTCGCTTGATTGAGCTATATAACGACCGAGATAGCACCAGCAATCGACATCTGTCCATTGAACGTTTGATCTCTGGTTTAGCGGTGCGTCGTAAAGTGTGTAAACAAGTTCATGAAGGTCATTTAGACGAAAACGTGTTCCTTGCGCTCGATGAAATGGCGATTGGCCACTAGTCATTATCCTATCGCGATAAGCCTGTTTTACCGTCGCTGAATGGATAGTTTTGAACACATTAGGTGCTGATTAAAATCGCACCTAACGCTGACAAAGTGATGACAAAGTAGCGCATCTAGTTGATTATTATTTATCCCGAATAGACAACCTTTGTCCTTTCTTGTGATTAATAGATTGGCTCATATTTTGTTACATCATACTGAATAGATTTTTGCGAGTTCCCAAGGGACTCGCTTTTTTTTGCCTAAAATTCAGTCAATCATTAAAATTCAATAGCTTACAGAGTTAAACGCCGAAGCATGATCAAGGCTCGATCATGCTTTCTACGGATCTAGCTCTGGTGAGATTCTGATTTGATGCTTGATCGAGAAGGGCTTGATCAGTGGAGATGGCGTTGAATAATTCCTTGATCATCGTTTCGGGGATGGGTTGCCATAAAGCGTACATGCGACTCGATCAATTTTTCAGACTCTGCTTTCCAACGTGGTTCTTGCTGTTGGTTCGTAAACTCCAAAGCCAATACACACAAGTGTTGTAGCCGCTGTGTACACCACTCTTGCAATCCTGCTTCTGATTTTGGGTCACATGACACCGCTTGCAGCTTACTGTAGGCAAACATTAGGTATTGGTAGGCTTTATCTTGATGGCTTGAGCTGTTGGCCTCCTGCGAAGCCAAGTCCGGATTCGATGAATCCGCGAGGTGGCGATAGAAAGTAAAGATTCTCAGGCATCCGTCTAGCCAACATGCGATGCCTTTGCTCTGCTCATCCGTGATCAATGGCCCCCAGAGCGCATCTGGAGGCGTTAAGATCAAAGGTTCTAACCGGTCTACTTGATCATGCTTTCGGTCTTTGTACCAATCTCCGATCCGCTCTAACCAAGTGTCTAGTTCATTCATGCAACGTTATCCCACTGTTTTACAAAGTGATTATCAGAAACTTGTTTGATTTCATGCTGTATTTCACTGCTCTGCTCTCGAATACGATCAGCGTCTATTGAATAGTTTGGCTCATTTTTGACGAGTTCGCCAAATGGCAGATCGGGATCTGGTACCGCAGAGATCAACAACTTAGTGTACGGGTGTTGTGGATTGGTCAAGATCGACTGGGTTGATCCCCACTCGACGATCTGCCCTTTGTACATCACCGCCGTCTCTTCAGCGATGTAATGTGCCGTGGCAAGGTCGTGGGTTATGTACAAAAAGCCTATGCCTAACTCTTGCTTCATTTTTTGCATCAAGTTCAACACGCCAAGTCGAATCGAAACGTCCAACATCGAGGTGGGTTCGTCAGCAAGAATAACCTCAGCGCCAACGGCCAGTGCTCTGGCTAGGTTAACCCTCTGTCTTTGGCCCCCACTGAGCTCGTGCGGGTATTTGGCTAGCGTTTCGATGGGTAACTCCACCAGCGTTAATAACTCTTTGAGGCGCTCTGTGAGAGCCTGTTTAGTGGCTACCTGTTTATGGATCTTAAGTGGGCGCGTTAAATGGTGATCAATAGTGTGAGTGGGATTGAGTGAACCAAAGGGGTCTTGAAAAACCATTTGCACACGGCTGCGATAATCCAAGATATCTTTACGGCTTTTCAGAGTAGAGATGTCTCTGCCTTTGAACAGTATCTCTCCCTCTGTCGCAGGGTAAACCTTGGTCATCAATCGTGCGCAGGTGCTTTTCCCGCAGCCTTATTCTCCGGCTAAGCCGAAAATCTCGCCTTAGCCTATGTGAAAGCTAACGGATTTGATTGCATTGAAAGAGGGGAAAATGAGAGTTGGATCAAACCACATTTCTTATGGGGAATCTTTTAAAGATAATTGCAGAAAATGGCTTTGGCAAAGTTTAAATGAGGCATTTATTAATTAGCTTTGTGAAGCGTCGGAATCATCACACTTCAGTACAGAATTTCTTAACAAGCGAAAAAGCATTTGCTACAGATTACCTGTCCATTACATGGTGCTTTTCGGAGGAAAACATGTCCATTAATTCTATCAACCATGATGAAATGACAAATATTGCAAACAAGTGGGATGCTGAAGAAGAAGTATCTTTCAAACCAGAAAAGAAAATGAAGTCTGCTGAAGCTCGTCGTCGTATCGAGACTCTAAGAGAAATTAGAGAAAGCGGTTTGAGTCTGGAAGAAGCGAGGGAGCTAGGTCTTATTCACTAATAATCCCCATTGCATTTAGAAGGGTGGCACAACGCCACCCTTTGATTTATAAGTGTTTTTTCATGTTCCCTATCCAGATTTAATCAACTCCTTGATTCTTTGGCTCACTGTTCCGTTTAGCCTATCCCTTGTGATATTACGCTTTTCAGATGAAAAACATGCACATGGCATACTCTTGAACCAAGTTGTTTGACAGTCATATTCAACGCCACTAATTTTAAAGTTAAAGCAAAAATATGCGATGTCGTTGGTAAGGGGAAGGCTATGTCTAATTCTGTGGCTCAAGTTAAAGAAGTGCTGTTTTACGAACCCGAAGATCCGAACGGATACCTGTCAAATTTTGCCGCTTGTCCTATCAAGGTAGGTGATCAAGTTTGGGCAACCAGCGAACATTATTATCAAGCGATGAAGTTTGCCTCCGAAGCGCTACGTAATACCATTTTGGAAGCCAGTACACCTGCTGAAGCGTTCTCTTTAAGTCGTGACTACGAAGACCAAGTTCGCGACGATTGGTATGACATTCGTGTTGAAGTGATGCAGTTTATTGTGACGGAGAAGTTCAGACAGAATCCACAGTTTGCGCTGTTTCTTACCAACACCGGAGATTCGGTGATCAAAGAACATTCGCACAAAGACCACTTCTGGGGCGATGGTGGCGATGGAACCGGCGAGAACCATTTGGGTAAGATTCTGATGGTAGTGCGTCACCAGCTTCGCACTCAGCAACTGCATTTAATTGCTTCGCACTGATTCGTCGATTCAGATAGCGGCATGCTTATCATTACTCCTTAGACGCATTTAAAAGGCCGCCCTGCTATCTAGTATGAAGCAGGGCGGCCTTTTCGGTTTTAGAGAGTCAGGCATCAACGAGAGTTAACGTACGTGACTAAGCTATGCGTTGATAAGTTCTACGTTACGCTGGTGCTATAAGTAACTCTGTACGATGTCGTCAAGCTGTCCATCGTCTTTCATTTGGTCTAGGCGTTGGTTGATGAAGCTTTGCAGCTTAGGATCCATCTCAGGGTCAAACGCCAAATGGATAGGGTAGTTATTGATGACAGAACCAAACTCATGCATCTGGTAATCATCAATACTCAGTTTTTGCTCGTTTAGGTTGTATTTGATTCGTGATTCCATTTCCACAAACACGGTGTCGCCAGGTGCTCGGTTCAGGACACGAAACGCAGCAGTGTAATCTTTTACTCGAATCTCGTTGAGCTTGCCCTGTTGGATATAAGGTTCCAAGTTCGGATACTCAAATCCTTTCAGCAATACCACGGCTTTCCCATCGAGATCATCGATTGTATTGAACTCAAATGGCTTTTTACCGCTGCTGAGTAATACGTGTTTTACATTGTAAATCGGGTCTTCAGATAGGTTCGCAGATTGAATATTCCCCCAACTAGGGCTGCCATAGGTAACCCAGTTTGGATTCTCTCTCGCATCGAGCTTGTCGATCATTCGATTAAAAGGGTAGGTGTGGTAGTTGATCTCATATTGGCTGTCATCAAACACGGCTTCCACAATATCTGAAACAATTCCTCTGTGAGATGACCCGTCAGTTTCGATTTGAAAAGGTTGCGCTTGGCTCGCAATAATGTAGTAGTGAAGAGGTTCGCTTGCAGAAGCATAACTGCTTGAAAACAAACTGACTATGGATGCAACGATAAGATGTTTTTTCATAACCTTCCCTAGTTATTTGATGAATGACTACTATTATACTAGTTGAGTAATTGTAGTTTGCTAGGATAACAATAATGGTAATTTGTGTATGGTGACAAAAGGAAAACGCTACGTTGGACTCTCCCGACAGTTGATCGGGATGATAATAGCGATCAGTACCTTATTCACAGTTATAGTGACAGGTCTCGGGTTGTATGTAGAGTACCAAAGTCGAGTTTCTTTTATCAGCTCTCAGATCGAGCAGGTCAAGGCTGGCTACCTTTCTGGTTTAACGGCAAGTTTGTGGGTTGAAGATCGAGAGCAATTGTTTGTGCAAGCCGAAGGCATCTCTCGCCTCCCTTCGGTCAGTTACCTTCTTATCGAAAGTCCCGATGAAAAAATTCTAGAGTTAGGTCAAAAGACCGAAGGCCAATCTTATTCTCAGTCTTGGGAAATGGTGCACCAGATGGGCGGCACAGACTTCCCGTTGGCGACGCTCACGGTGCAATCAGACTTGAGCATGATCCTAGATGACTTTGAAGAACGAGTGTTATTGTTGCTCGCCTTCGAAGCCGTTAAAATCTTCTTGTTGTCTCTCGTATGTTTAACCATCGTCTATCGTCTTGTCGTAAAACGTTTGATGACTATGTCTTCCCAAATCAACCAACAACAGGTCGAAGACAACAAACCGCGCTTTATAACGTCAACTCACTCTACTTACAAAGATGAGATATCGACTCTAGAGAGTAGCTATAACCGATCGGTAGAACGTATTCGTCAACAATATCAAGAGCTGGAAAAAGCCAAAGACATTGCTGAGGTGGCCAACCGCAATAAAAGTGAATTCCTTGCCAATATGAGTCACGAAATCCGTACCCCAATGAATGGGATTATCGGGCTGTCGTCTTTGCTTTCTGAAATGGATATGCCGAAAGAGCAAAAAGAGTACATCAACATGCTCAATACCTCTTCGCTTACGTTGCTCGACTTAATCAACGACATTCTCGATTACTCGAAGATCGAAGCGGGGCGACTAGAGCTTCAGCAAGAGCCGATGAAAATGATGGGCATTGCGGCCGACGTTGAATCAACCTTTCGAGTGAAAGCCGAACAGAAAGGGCTTCGATTCCAATTAGCGATCGACCCTAAGATCCCAACCATGGTGATTGGCGACGGTACACAACTAAGACAAGTCCTAAATAACTTAGTAGGTAACGCGATTAAATTTACCGAGCATGGCCACGTCACGCTCTCGCTTCGTTTGGAAGAGGTGGTTGAGCCTGAGCAAAAACTCAGAGTGAGGTTCGAGGTTGTCGACAGCGGTATCGGTATTGCAGAAGACAAACAGAAATCGGTGTTCGATAAGTTTCAACAAGCCGACGGCAGTACCACACGTATTTATGGAGGCACAGGGCTTGGTCTAACAATATGCGAGAAGATAGTGACATTGATGGGCAGCAAGCTTGAACTCACCAGTGTTGAAGGTAAAGGCAGTACCTTCTATTTTACGGCTGACTTTGACCCGTGTTTAGAAGCCGATGAAAGCAATATCGATTTCAATAAGGTTTCGGTTCTGCTTGTGGATGATAGCCAGCTGAACATGTGTATAACGTCTACACAGCTTCAATCCTTTGGCGTTAAGTCTGAGTGCTGTGAAACGGCAAACCAAGCGTTAGAGTTGGTTTCAGAGTCTGTGGCTAAGTCATCACCTTATGATCTCGTTCTGATAGACAAAGTAATGCCGTCCGTTGATGGCTTTCAACTGGCGAGAAGCTTAGTTGAACGCTTTGGTAGCGAGTGTCCCAAGTTAGTGATGATCTCTGCTGACCCTAGAAAGCAAGATGAAGCTCGTGCTAAACAAGTCGGTTTTGTTGCCTACATTGCGCGTCCTTACCAAGATAATCAGCTTAAATGGACCATCAGTGAGGTACTCGCGAGAGCGGCTGATACTTCAGTCTTTACCTATCCGAACAGAGGAGAGGTTGCGTTTAAAGACAATGAACCTGTGCCGTTAAGTAAATCTGCAGCGGTTGTTAAAGATGCTCCCATTGTCTCTGTAAACGCCACACCAGCCGATAAACAAGCTCCAATTCAAGCAGAGTCAAAACCTGTCGCAGTTGCCGGAGAATTTAGTGGTACAGTTTTAGTTGTTGAAGACTCGCGAGTAAACCAACAAGTCGCCAAGATGATGCTCAAGAAGCTTGGCTTTGAGGTTGATATTGCCGACAACGGTGAAATTGGTGTCGAGAAATTCAAAGTCAACGAATACGAGATGATTTTTATGGATTGTCAGATGCCGGTTCTCGATGGCTTCGAAGCGACCAAGCAGATCCGAGCGCTCGAAGAGGGGGCTGCAAAGCATATTCCAATCATTGCGCTGACGGCCAACGTCGTGCAGCGAGACAAGCATTTGTGCTTCGATGTAGGCATGGATGAGTTTTTACCTAAACCGGTTAACCAAGGCAAACTGAGAGAGATCGTAGCGAGTTTCTTGTCGAAAGAGACGGAATCAAACAAAGAACATGAGCAGAAAATTGTTTAGTTGAGTATCTCTAATCTTACTTTCATTAAAAGAGTAATGAGGCGAATTAGACATAGTCTTTTATGCCGTTGGTTATATTTGAAGTATCGTGTGAAAGAAATGATAAAGGTGGCCTGAAAAGACCACCTTTTTTGTATGTGTCGGTTTGAACTTAATCTCTATCGATTGCGAACGCAGACCATGCTTGACGTGTCGGCATCACTTCGACTCGGTTAATGTTGATGTGATCTGGCAAGGTTGCGATATAAAACATCTGCTCGGCAATATCCTCTGCTGACAACGGTGTAGTGCCTTGGTAAAGGTTGTCTGAAGCCGTCTGGTTACCTTTAGTTCTTACAAGAGTAAATTCCGTTTCTGCAATACCAGGGGAGAGGTCAGTCACTCGTACCCCTGTGCCTTGTAAGTCACAACGTAGGTTGTAACTGAACTGCTTTACGAACGCTTTGCTGGCACCATACACATGGCTTCCTGGGTAAGGCCACTGTCCGGCGATTGACCCAACATTGATGATTGAGCTTCCTGCGCCTTTTTTAATTAACGTAGGCAACAGCGCATGAGTAACATTAACCAAGCCTGTGACATTGGTATCGATCATAGTGTGCCAGTCTTTCAAGTCCACATCAGGCGCGCCTTCTGGTGCCAAAGCTAACCCAGCATTATTGACCAATGCGGTAATCGATGAAAATTCAGCGGGTAATGAATCAATGGCTTGTTTTACGGCGTCTGCGTCTCGAACGTCGAGTTGAATTACATGCACAGGCACCGTTAATTCTTCCTTTAGGTCGAGTAGCCTTTCGATTCGACGACCAGACAGCACTAACGACCAGTTATCTTCTGCGAAACGTTTTGCTGCCGCTTTGCCGAAACCAGAGGTTGCCCCTGTAATGAACGCTATCTTATCCATAAATACATCCTTCTAATTTGAAATTAACATAAGTAGTGCCATGCCGATCAAAATCGGCGCGGTCGTTGTTTTTGCAGACAAGTTCGGTACTGATAGATACAGTTTTTGCCCCAGTACATTGCCAATCAAAGCTGCCGGTAATAGCCATAAACCTGTGATGAACGATTCTTGGTTAAATGCGCCAATCCATATGAAGCCGATCAGTGAAATCGCTGAACTCAGCAGAAAAAACACAATCGCGGTGGCTCTCTGTTCACTGGTTTTAATGGTCAGGTTCATCAAATACGTCACTAATGGCGGACCTCCAGAAGAAGCGGTGGTCATGCTAAACCCCGAAATGGCTCCCGCCCAAAACGCGTGTCGTTGGTGCAACCAAGTGAGGCGTAAGTCCAAAATAATCAGCGTGCCAGCGACCAAAGACATCATCGCGATAAAGGCCTTCAAGCCTGATTCCGATATCGTGCTAATGAAATACAGCGAGAAAGGCACCGCAACCAACATGCCAATACACAGCGGCGCAATAAGCCGGATATTGATGGTAGTTTTACTTCGCTTGAGCAGAGGAAAGGCACTTAAAAAGTCCAACAAGATAGCGATGGTTACCGCTTGCAATGGTGGAACAATAAAGCTGAGGGAAAGCGCTACGATAATCGCAAACCCAAATCCTGAATAGCCTCGAACTACTCCTGCAAACAGAATCAATGTCATCGCTAATCCTAATTCCACTCTTGCTCACCTCTTTGCTTTTGATATTGCTGCTGCGTTAATTAGCGTTCGATGAGACCTGTCTCGTCTGCCTTTCAATCTATTCACACCTAAGAGTTTTGAATAGAGCCAGATCGACGATTGGATTGGGTCAGGCTGTTTGTTGGATCGGGGATGAGACTTGGGCTGATGTACTGGCCCAATGTTTTGTTGAAACTGACACTATGACCTCCGCCCTGTTTGGGATGAAGATTATTCCATCCGATAGCGCAGCCTTTTCAATGTCGTGTTTTGTGTCTTTCATTCTCGAAGACGAGCCAAGCACGAGCGGCTGTGAATCTAGTGTTGTTAATGGAGACGATGAAATGGAAGTATCAACAGAACAGCTTGTGAACCAAGATATTATCGACCTCGACAAGAGCGTATTTCATTCTTGGTCGATTCAAGAAGCAGCGGAGCCTATCGCCATTGCGGGTGGGCAAGGATGCAAAATGTGGGACTACGAAGGTAAAGAATACCTTGATTTTAGTAGCCAACTGGTTAACACCAACATTGGTCATCAGCATCCACAAGTGATCAAAGCGATTAAAGATCAGGCTGATTCATTAGTGACCGTTGCCCCTGCGACCGCCAACCTCACTCGTGGTTTGGCGGCTAAGCGTATCTTGTCGAAAGCGCCAAGCTCGTTTAAGAAGGTGTTCTTTACCAATGCAGGGGCAGATGCCAACGAAAATGCGATTCGCATGGCGCGACAATTCACAGGGCGCGACAAGGTGCTATCTGCTTACCGTTCTTACCATGGCAATACAGGTACTGCTATTGCTGCGACGGGGGATTTTCGTCGAATTCCAAACGAGTATAGCCGTGGGCACGTTCACTTCTTCAATCCATTTCTCTATCGAAGCGAATTCAACGCGGCGACTGAGGCAGAAGAGAGTGAGCGTGCCCTGCAGCATTTAGAGCGAGTGATTGAATGCGAAGGACCAACGGCGATTGCGGCGATTATCCTAGAGACGATTCCGGGAACGGCTGGTTTTCTCATTCCGCCCAAAGATTACCTTATCGGCGTGCGTGAGCTGGCAACCAAACATGGCATTCAGTTGATATTCGATGAAGTCATGGTCGGCTTTGGCCGCACGGGTAAGTGGTTTGCGTTTGAGCACTTTAATGTAGTGCCGGATCTGATTACTTTCGCGAAAGGGGTGAACTCGGGTTATGTGCCGGCTGGTGGCGTGGTGGTCAGCGAACCGATCGTTGAGTACTTTAAGTCAAACTTCTTTATGGGCGGCTTAACGTACTCTGGTCACCCTTTGGCGATGGCTTCTATCGTTGCAACGCTCGATGTGATGGAGCAAGAGGGCATTGTCACACACGCTGATAACGTCGGTAACAGCGTTTTAGGGCCGCTTCTACTGAGCCTTCAAGAGTTGCACCCTATGATTGGTGATGTGCGCGGCAAAGGGATGTTCTGGGCTGTAGAGCTGGTGGAAGATCGTGAAAGTAAAACACCTTTGAGCAATGAAAAAATGGGGCAATTGAAAGCGCAATTGACCAAGCGAGGCCTGTTGACCTTCATTGTGAATAACCGCATTCACGTTGCGCCACCTTTGGTTATTCAGCCAAGCGAGATAAAGAAAGGCGTTAAGATCATTGATGAAGTGTTGTTTGAACTTGCTTCTTAATTCTTCAATAAGATAGCTAGCACAGCAACCAAGGCACTTTGGCAAAGGATTCCCCGTTCTTTTCAAAGTGCTTATTTTTCCTGAGTGCTTGGCTTTTGAGTGTCTAGCTTCCAATTGGTTAGGTATAGTCGAAAAAGAGCATCGATTGATGCTCTTTTTTACGTCATTGTCTTGAATAACAACGTCTACATAACCCTTTGTGATGCTAGCTCTTCATTACCTCTGACAGCTCTTTGATGCCGGGGGCGATCAAGTCTTTGTCGATGGCGTGAAAGCCCAACCTGAAATAGGAATTGGGGTCATATTCTGACAATGCTTCACAGCCCGATTCCGTTTCGGTATTCGTCATAAAGTGTGAATAGCCTGTCTCAATCAATATGCCCTTTTGGGCGGCTCGTGAAGCTAAACGCTGGCTATTGATGTGGCTGGGCGTTTGTAGCCACAGAGAGTTGGCTTGCTCGCTTTGAGCCAGTCGCTTGCAGTCAGGTAAGTACTTCAAGACAGCATCGTTGATCAGCTTCCAGCGCTGGCGAGTGTTTTCTCTAAAGCGCCTCACAAAGCTGTCGTAGTAGCCTTGTTCAATAAAGTGCGCTACTTCCATCTGAACACGGCTTGGCGCATGTCGGTACATCAAGCGACGCAGTATTCTAAGATCGTAGATTAACTCTTCAGGTGCCACGATGTAGCCTAACCTCAAGCCGGGTGCCAGTAGCTTAGAGAAGCTGCTGACGTAGATGACTCTCCCTTCCTTGTCATTGGCTTTTAGCGCGGGTTTAGGATTCCACTCCACGTTGCACTCGGCGTCATAGTCATCTTCGATAATTACCGCGTCATTGGCTTTGGCCATTTCAAGTAACTGAGTTCGACGCTCATCACTCATGGTGACGCCGGTTGGAGCTTGATGGCTAGGCGTGACATAGAAGTGATCACACAGTGAAGAGTGCTCATTGAATCTCAATCCTTGTTCATCCACTTGATGCGGGTGTAACTGCGCGCCAGAGAGATTGAAGATGTGATTCGCTTCTTTGTAGCCGGGGTTCTCGACTCCGACTCGACTCTGATGGTTCATGAGCAAAGTCGAAATCAAATACAGCGCATTCTGCGAACCTAAGGTTATGAGGATCTCATCACTTTGGGCATGAATACCGCGCTGTGGGAGCACCCTTGTGCGTATCTGTTCGACCAGCATGTCGACGTCTTTATCGACCTTGTCGCAAAGCCAGCGGTGATCATGTGGGTCTGAGGTGACCTTTCTTGTCGCTTCTCGCCATTGAGCTAATGGGAAGTCATTGATAGAGGGTTGGCCAAAAATAAATGGGTATTGGTAACAACTCCAATGCGAGGGTTTGACGATGCGTGGGTATTGGCCCAATTGCAGCTTAACGCGTTTGCTCCAATCCGGTGCATTGTCGCTGTCGGCTGATTCAAAATGATCCAAACTCGCGTCGATAGTATCACTCGGATTTTGATACTTTTCTGAAAGGTAATAACCACTGCGAGGCTTACTGATGAGGTAGCCATCGTCGAGCAAACTGTCGTACACCAAGGAGACAGTATTGCGTGAAACACCCAATTGGCTAGACAGCTTACGACAAGACGGAAGCGCTTGTTCAGCCGGAAAAATACCATTCAATATCGCCGTCACCAAATAGCTACGTACTTGTTCTTGCAGGCTTCTTTTGGAATCAAACTCGATGAAACAATTGTGATTTATCGCCATGAGATACAGTCCTTATTCTCAGTGAACCTCAGTCCAATTTGTATAAAAAAGCAAGAAATGCGCCAGAGTTCATATTGATGTTCTAGGGACAGTTTTTTGCTATCTCAAACCCGAAAGTTACTTTGTCCCAAACTAGAAAATCGCTCTGTCCCAACCTGAAAATTAAATTGGCTCTACGTCTTCGATGCGTTCCGTTCATAAAGTAAAGGCAGGCAAATAATCTCGATAAGGAAAGCGTATGAAACAGGGAATGACGATGAAGGCATGGGTTTCAACAGCGGCAGCGACAGTTGTACTGGGTTGTTTTGGTGTTGCACAAGCGTCGGAGCTTGCAGCCATCGAAAAGCAAGGCTTCATGAAAGTGGCGACAGAAGATAACTACTCTCCATTCAACTATATCGACCGCGGTAAGCCTGCGGGGATTAACAAAGATCTGCTTGATGAACTGCGTGAATATTCGAAGTTCGATATTGAGCAAGAGATCTTACCTTGGACAGGGTTACTCGCTTCGGTATCAGCCGGTCAATATGATGTGGCGTTAACTGGCGCGATCATTACCGATGCTCGCTTGAAGGCCTTTGACTTCACACCACCGATTGCTTCAGCGCAGCATTACTTCTTAACCAGAGCTGATGCGGAAGACATTAATACGGTAGCGGATTTAGATGGAAAAACCGTGGGCTTACAAGCGGGCAGTGCTTTGCTAGAAAGGCTTCCAGAGCTAGAAGTGATGCTCGAAGCACAAGGCAAGTCTTTGGGTAAAGTGGTGCAGTATCAATCCTACCCAGAAGCGTATTCCGACTTGGCGATCGGCCGAATAGACTACGTGATCAACAGTGTGGTTTCTGTTAACGAGGTAGTGAAATCCAAAGCGAAGGTGTTCAAAAAAGGCGAGGCGGTGTCTGGTCCTGGTTTCGTGAGCTGGCCTGTTCCTAAAGAGAACCCTGAGCTTTTGGCTTATTTAACGGAATTTTTCCTGCACCTAGAGCAAACAGGAAAAATGGCGGAGTTGCAGAAGAAGTGGTTCGGTGAGTCGTTCGACCAACTGCCTTCAGAGGCCATCACTTCCGTTGAGCAGTATCACAAGCTAACAGCAGTCCAATAGATGGATAAGCATGCGCTGACACAAACAGTTAACGGCTGTTTGTGTCCATGCCAATGGGTTCAAAGCGGTTTAACCCATGAGTCATTTGCGCAAAACCTATCGAAAGAAGTCGCTTATCAAAGAGGTCGTTTATGGATTATTACGCTTGGGAACAGTTGCTACAGGGCGCGTGGGCTACGGCATGGATATCGGCAGTCTCGATTGTATTAGGTGTCGTCATCGGGCTAGTCATTGCTTTAATTCGAATGATGAAAATCCCGTTTGTGGATCAAATGCTGGGTATCTATGTCAGCTGGGCACGAGCAACGCCTTTGGTGACACTGGCTCTGTTTATTTTCCTTTCTTTTCCGTCATTTGGCATCAATTTAGATAAACACGTTTCTGCTATTTTAGCTCTCACACTCAATACATCGGCATTCAATGCAGAGATTTGGCGCAATGCCTTTCTTAACTTTTCAAAAGGACAAATGGAAGCGGCAGAAGCCATTGGTATGAGACGTATAACTTATTTTCGCCGCATCATGTTCCCGCAAATGGTGATCATGAGCCTACCAGCGCTAGTCAATGAGATGTCGTTCTTAATCAAAGGCAGCCCAGCGATTGCGGTGATCGGCATCGTCGACCTAACTCGTGTCACCAATCGAATCTCTGCGGTTACCTATGAACCACTTGGGCCGATTCTATGTGCCGGTGCCATTTACATGTTGATTATTGGCGTGTTGGTGAAGTTGCAAGCGGTGGCTGAAAACCGAGCTACTTATCTGCAGTAGTAAGTGTGGCTATCAGTAATCTACCTCAGTCACAGCTATCAACAACAACCACAGTTTAGCCGTCATGGCTACTTGGTCAGAAACACCATTTACCTGCTTGTGATGCGTTATTGAGCGGGTAAGTTTAAGGAGTAAATATGGAAGAATGGAATATTATCTGGCAACAAAAAGAGCTGTTTGCTTCAGGGTTTGTGACCACATTTTATCTTTTTGTTTCGTCTTCAATCTTGAGTTTCATCATTGGCATCGGTTTGTTGTATTGCCTCGAAAACTCAAAACTTGGTGTGAAGTACACCATCAATAGTTTGATAGGCATGATGCGCACCTTGCCGTTTCTTATCTTAGCGTACCTGCTCTATTACGGGTTGCCGCAGGTTGGTATTCGACTCGATGCGATTACAGCGGGAATCATCGCGCTAAGTCTCTATCACGGTACCTATTTTTGTGAGATTTTCCGAGGTGTTCGTAAAGGATTAGAGCCAGGTTACATCGAAGCGGCGCACGCTTATGGCTTCTCTAAATTCAAAACATTTACCCGAGTTATTACCCCAAATGTGTTGTTTAAGTCGGTTCCACTGATCACGAACCAACTCATCATCTGCTTAAAAGACACTGCGTTTCTTAGCATCATCACCGTCGCAGAAATTACCGCGGCCGCCAACAGCATTCAATCAACGTACTTCATCCCATTGAATGCGTTCATCATTGCTATCGCGCTCTACTGGGCCGTGAGTATTGCACTTGAAACCATCACCAAACGAATCCAAACCAAAGTTGAACTTAGAGGACTTAGCCATGCTTAAACAATCAGAGATTATTGAAACGGAAGCACCGATTAACCCTTCTTTGGGCGTGAATTTGGAAGTGATTGAGTGCGAGCCACTATTGGAAGAACGAGAGACGATCATCAAGGTTGAAAACCTGTCGAAACAGTTTGATGGCATCGAAGTACTGCGAGACATCAACCTCAACATCAACAAAGGCGATGTGGTGAGTATTCTCGGCTCGTCAGGTTCGGGGAAATCGACGCTACTGCGTTGCATGAACTGGTTAGAGCAGCCAGAGCGCGGCACGATTTTTATGGGTGATGAGCGTATTGGTATCAACTCTGAAACGGGTAAGCCACTCAAATACAAAGAGTTGGCGAAACTTCGAGAGCGTCTTGGAATGGTTTTCCAAAGCTTCAACTTATGGCCGCATCTCACCGTGTTGCAAAACGTCATGGAAGCGCTGGTTCATGTTAAGAAGATAGCGAAATCAGACGCCGAGGAGATGGCTCGTAAGCAACTCGACAAGGTTGGGATGTCACACAAACTAGAGAGTTACCCAAGCATGTTATCGGGTGGGCAAAAGCAACGTGTCGCGATTGCCAGAGCTCTCGCGATGGAACCGGATGTATTGCTGTTTGATGAGCCAACCTCCGCGCTCGACCCTGAATTGGTCGAAGAGGTGTTACTGGTAATGAAGAAGCTATCGCAAGAGGGTTACACCATGGTGGTGGTGACTCATGAGATGGAATTCGCGCGTCAGGTGTCGGATCAGGTGGTATTCCTTGAGAAGGGCATCTTGATTGAGAAATCCAACCCTGAGAAGTTCTTCACTAACCCAGATTCAACAAGGGTAAGGAAGTTCCTCAAGCTTGATTCATGAGCTAGATGATTCGCGCACCTTAATGTTTGATTGTTAAAAAACTCCGACTGAATCAGTCGGAGTTTTTGTATTTGTGTTGCTACCGCATTAAGAGGATGTGGTACTAGCCAATGCTATCAATGTGGATCACTACTGAGTCTGGTCGCCAGTATTCCAGTTCGCAGTCCATCAACTCGCCATCTTGCTTGTAGTTCACACGGCAGATCTTCAGCACCGGTTGACCCTCAGCCAAATTTAATGCCTTGGCGACATGCGCAGGGGCAGAGGTGGGTATCACATCAAAGCGCGAGCGTTGGGTCTCGTAGCCGTATTTTTCTCGGTAGATGCCTGTCAGCGACATGGTGAGGTTTTCTGACAACACCTTCTCAAACAACGGCGCTTTTAAGACGTTTTCAACAAACAGCACCGCTCTGCCATCAATAAAGCGTAATCGCTCAATCACGTGTATCGGGGTTATCTGTTCTATTTCTAATGCTTTGGCGTAATCGCCTGCGGCCATTTCTGTACGGGTGCTGAGCAGTCTGGTTTCTGCTATGCGGTGTTGTTCACGAATCATTTGATGAAAGTGAGAACGTGATAATGGGTTATAGCGAACACGTTCGGGTGACACATACCAGCCTCGGCGCTCTTCTCGGTATATCAAACCTTCGGTTTCTAATGAGACCAACGCATCTTTGAGCGTAATTCGTGTGGTTGAAAACAGCTCGCTGAGCTCTCTTTCGGATGGCAGTTTTTGCCCTTCGGTGAAGATGCCTGATTGAAGCTGCTCTCTAATGCTCGCCTTAATTCTGCCTAGCTGTGTCCCTGATTGCGCTGTAGCCAATGTTCTCATTACTGATCTAGTCCATAAGTTCGTGTGCTTAATAAGGTAAACCATGGAGTTAACAGGAATGTGACAGTAAACAATGGCTTATTGTCATATGAGTGAAATATAACTGCCACGTAAATGCACTCGAACTGTCAAATAACTTGCGGCAAACCGTCACATTCCGGCTATAGCATACAAAACGAACTTACTGACCTAGTCCAGAAGGATAGAGACAATGAAAACTTTGCTTAGCCGTTCAACTGTATCGCCAGCTAAATTAATCGGTTCACCTGCAAAATTGATAGGCGCAACGCTAATAACGGCAACACTTTCAATGCCAGCGATGGCGAAAGATGCTGATCTTGAGTCACTGATTGAAGCCGCTCAAAAAGAGGGTGCAGTTTACAGTGTGGGTATGCCAGACAGTTGGGCAAACTGGAAAGGCACATGGACTGACCTGAAAGCAAACTACGGTTTGAAGCATCAGGATACCGATATGAGCTCGGCTCAGGAGATCTCGAAATTTGAAGCAGAGAAAAGAAACGCAACTGCAGATATCGGTGATGTTGGTTTCGCCTTTGCACGTGTCGCTGTGCAGAAAGACGTAACGCAGCCATACAAGCCAACGACTTGGGATGACATTCCAGATTGGGCGAAAGACAAAGATGGTCACTGGGCTCTGGCTTACACAGGTACTATCTCGTTCATTTCAAACAATAATATTGTTGAAGATGCCCCAAAATCTTGGAGTGACCTACTAGAAGGCGACTACAAAGTCACTGTTGGTGACGTAGGCGTAGCAGCACAAGCAAACAACGCGATTCTAGCGGCTGCATTTGCTAACGGTGGTGATGAGTCGAACCTAAAACCAGCGATTAAATTCTTTGGTGAACTAGCGAAGCAAGGCCGTCTATCTTACACAGATCCAAGCATTGCGAACCTTGAAAAAGGCGAAGTGGAAGTCGCGATCATGTGGGACTTCAACGCATTGAACTACCGCGACAAGATCGACCGTGAGCGCTTTACGGTAAGCATTCCACAAGATGGCTCAGTGATTTCTGGTTACACCACCATCATTAACAAATACGCACAAAACCCGAACGCGGCGAAGTTGGCTCGTGAATACATCTTCAGCGACCAAGGCCAAATCAACCTAGCAGAAGGTTACGCACGTCCAATCCGTAGCAACATTACGCTACCTCAATCAGTTCAAGACAAGCTGATCTCAAACGAGCAATACAGAAATGTTCACCCAGTGACTGACTTCTCAGCATGGGAAAAATCAGCACGTCGCCTGCCACGTCAATGGCAAGAAAGCGTATTGATTCACCAGCAATAACCCCGCTTAACACGCCACCTTCAGTAGGTGGCTTTTAGAAACAAGCAATAGAGAATAGACCATGAGCAATAAGGTTATCCTTGTTGTTCTAGATGGACTGAACTATCAGGTAGCCCGTGATTGCATGGGCTACCTGAACGGTCTTCTAGAGCAAAGTGATATGTATGAGAAACAGGGCGATTTGCAGACAAAACAGAGCACTTCGCAGAGCACGCAAAAAAACAAGCTGCGCACCACGCTTTACCCTGTGCAATGTGAGCTGCCATCTATGTCACGCCCGCTGTATGAGTGCATTTTAACTGGGGTTCGCCCTGTCGAGAGTGGCATCGTTAACAACCAAATCGTGCGTTTATCGAATCACGAGTCGGTATTTAGCTTGGCGAAGTCGCAGAACAAAGTGACGGCAGCTGCGGCTTACCATTGGGTGAGCGAGTTATATAACCGAGCGCCATTTGATGCAGTACGTGACCGTTTCACCAACGATGAAACCATGAACATCCAACAGGGTTGTTTCTACCACTGGGACCACTACCCAGATGAAGCCTTGTTCTTGGATGCTGAGCACCTGCGCGTCACTCATCAGCCTGATTTTTTGCTGATTCACCCAATGAACATTGACGACATGGGACATAAGCATGGGCTGGACTCTCGCCAGTATCGCAATAGTGCACGTGGCGCGGATATCTACCTGTCGAACTACCTTGAGAAATGGGTAGACGATGGTTATCAAGTGATCATCACCAGTGACCATGGCATGAACAATGACCTGTCTCATGGTGGCATTTTGCCTGAAGAGCGCGAAGTACCTTTCTTTGTGATTGGTGATAAGTTCACACACCAAGAATGTTCAGTGAAACAGACCGACATCTGCGGCAGCGTTTGTCAGTTACTCAACCTTGAACACGATAAATCTTACACTCAGGAATTGTTGGCCCTATGAGCAGTTCTGTAATCATGCAGAGCGATGGCTCTGCGCTTAAACCCAAAACCAAATCTTTGTTTCAACGCTTCAAGCCCGCTTTGTGGCTTGCGCCTTTCGCGCTGTTCTTCTACCTGTTCCAACTGGCACCTATGGTTTGGGTGCTGATCAACAGCTTCTTCTATGACGATGAGCTCTCTCTCGAAAACTATTCTGAAATATTCGATTCTGCTTTCATGATGCAGGCTTTTGGCAACAGTTTATGGTTGTCGATTTGGTCGAGCATTGTTGGCTTAGCGATCGCGACTCTGCTCGTTTCTTCATTGCGCCGCGTTGATTCTAAAATCCGCGATGCGGTGATTGCCTTCACCAATATGAGCAGCAACTTCTCAGGCGTGCCTCTGTCGTTCGCATTCATCATCATCTTGGGCACCAACGGTGCGATCACCTTATTGCTCAAGCAGTATGGATTACTGGGCGATTTTGACTTGTACGGCAAGTGGGGTTTGCTGGCGATTTACATCTACTTCCAGATCCCATTGGCGGTGTTGTTGCTCTATCCAGCGTTTGATGCCTTGAGTGACGACTGGCAAGCCGCTTCGGCATTGCTTGGCGCGAAAACTTGGCAATACTGGACCAAAATAGCACTGCCTGTGTTGTCGCCTGCCTTGTTCGGCACCTTCATCATCTTGATTGCTAATGCGATTGGCGCCTATGCGAGTGTGTATGCGTTGACCTCGGGCAACTACAACGTGATTACGATTCGAATCGCGAGCTTAGTATCAGGCGACTTGTTCCTAGAGCCAAACCTAGCCGCTGCAATTTCCGTGATTTTGATGGCGATGCTGGCCTTCATCACAGTGATTAACCAATGGCTGATCAGTAAAAGCTACGCAGGGAAGAGAAAGTAATGAACACCGTAAATACTCGCTTTCATAAAACGGTTGTCTATTCGATTGTCGGCATCATGATGATCCCGATCTTAGCGACCTTTATCTACTCGATCTCTTCTCGATGGGGCGCAACGATCCTGCCGGATGGCTTCACGTTAGATTGGTACATCAACCTGCTGACCGATCCTCGCTTCTTGCAAGCCTTTGGTCGTTCACTGTTTATCTGCGTGGCGGCACTGTCATTGAGTGTGGTGTTGGTCTTACCTGCGATTTTCGTGGTGTTTTACTATTTCCCGAAACTCGACAAGGTGATGAATATCCTGATTTTATTGCCGTTCGCGGTGCCGCCAGTAGTGTCGTCAGTCGGCTTGCTTCAGCTGTATGCAGACAGCGAAATCTCACTGATAGGCACGCCGTGGATTTTGATTGGTACTTACTTCACCATCGCGCTGCCATTCATGTACCGCGCGATTGCCAACAGCTTTGAAGCAATCAACTTGCATGACTTGATGGACGCTGCTCACCTGCTCGGTGCAAGCACCACCAAGGCGTTCTTGTTGATTATTCTGCCAAACCTTAAGAAAGGCTTAATGGCGTCGCTGTTCTTGTCGTTCTCGTTCCTACTGGGCGAGTTCGTGTTCGCCAACATCTTGGTGGGTACACGTTACGAGACGCTGCAAATCTACCTATACAACATGCGTCAAACCAGCGGCCACTTCACGTCAGCCCTAGTGATGACGTACTTCCTGTTTATTTTCTTACTGACTTGGTTGGCAAGTCGTTTCAGCCAGGGAACAAAATAATGAGCTATGTAAATGCAAAAAACCTCACCAAGAGCTTTGGTGACAACACGGTGTTTGAAGGTATTGAATTTTCCATCGAGAAGGGCGAATTTATTACTCTGCTTGGCCCAAGTGGCTGTGGTAAATCAACTCTACTGCGCAGCTTGGCAGGCCTGAATCCTGTTGATGGTGGCGAGATCTGGGTGAATGGCGAAGAGATTACTCACCAAGTGCCACAACAGCGTGGCATCGGCATGGTGTTTCAATCTTATGCACTGTTCCCGAACATGACGGTTGAGGGCAACATTGCGTTTGGCCTCAAGATGAAAAAGCTTGCTGCTGACGAGATTAAACGCGAAGTCGCGAAAGTGATTGGGCTGGTGGATTTAACGGGCAAAGAGAAATTCTACCCGCATCAGCTATCGGGCGGACAGCGTCAGCGAGTCGCCTTAGCTAGAGCCTTGGTGGTCAAGCCGCGTATTCTATTGCTCGATGAGCCACTTTCAGCGTTGGATGCGAAGATCCGAAAGCACCTACGCCAACAGATCCGAGATATTCAAAAAGAGATGAACCTGACCACGATCTTCGTGACCCACGATCAAGAAGAGGCGATGATCATGTCTGACCGCATCTTCTTGATGAATAAAGGTGAGATCGTACAAGCAGGCACACCCGAAGAGATCTACACTCAACCTGCCAATGAGTTTGTTGCTGGCTTCATGGGGCACTACAATCTGGTGCAAGCGAACAAGGCTAAACAACTGTTTAATATTGAAACCGAATGGAAAGTGGCGATTCGCCCTGAATCTATCTACGTTAAAGAGCAAGGCCGACAGTATGGCGAGCATATCTCCGCGCCGAAAACGGGCACCATTCGCAACCACCAGCTGCTGGGTAACGTGATTCGCTACCAAGTGGACGTTGATGAATGTGAATTAACGGTCGATTTACTTAACCGCTCCTCTGAGCGACTGTTGGCAAACGGCAGCCAACTTGAACTCCTATTTAACCTAAACGAAATTCAACCTGTGAGAGCCTAAGATGTTCAAACCTTTGTATGTATTTGATATGGACGAAACGCTGATCAATGCCGATGCAGCGATGCTCTGGAATGAGTTCTTGGTTGAAAAGGGCATTGCCACAGCGCCCAACTTTATTGAAGAAGATAAGCGCTTAATGGGCTTGTATTCGGAAGGCAAACTGAACATGGAAGATTACCTCACGTTTTCCATGCAGCCTTTGGCCGATATGCCAACAGAGCAAGTCACCGCATTGGTGGAAGAGTGTGTTGAACAGCATATTTTGCCTAAGCAGTTCAAACAGTCGAAACCTTTGATTGAGCAGCTAGAGAATGATGACATCGACATGTTGATCATCTCAGCCAGCGTCACTTTCCTAGTAGAAGCGGTCGGCCGCAAGATTGGTATCGAGAATGCACTCGGTATTGATTTGATTGAAAACCAAGGCCGTTTTACTTCTCAAATATCAGGTGTGCCAAGCTACCGTGAAGGTAAAGTCACCCGTTTAAAAGAGTGGTTAGACAATCAAGAAACTAACTACTCAGACATTCACTTTTATACGGATTCAATCAACGACTTACCTTTGTGTGAACACGCTGATTTTGCTTACCTAGTAAACCCATGCCCGCGTTTGAAAGCACTGGCTGATCAACCGAATTGGTCGATTCTCAACTGGGATTAACGCGAACCTTATATTCGATTTAGGTTCGTTCTAGAACTCATCAAGCCGCTGACTACAGCGGCTTTTTGATTCGTATTATTCTATTTCTAGTTTGTAACCTATCCCGTAAATGGATTTAATGTAGTCACATTTTTCATTTATCGAGACCATTTTTTTGCGTAAGTTTTTAATATGGCTATCGATAGTGCGATCACTGACCACTCTTCTATCGTCGTAGATTTTATCAATCAATTGATCGCGACTATAAATGCGGCCAACATTTTGATAGAGAAGGTGCAAAAGCCGAAACTCAGCTGGCGTTAAACTTAGCTTAATACCACATAGGACGGCGGTCATACTCAATTCATCAATATCAATGGCGTTCGTTGTTGACGTGGCTTGGGGCTTGTTGGAACGGCGCAAAATATTTTTCACCCTCACGACTACTTCTCTCGGGCTGTACGGCTTACATATATAATCATCTGCACCCAATTCAAGCCCAACGAGTCGATCGATCTCTTCGACCTTGGCTGTCGCCATAACCACTGGGATGTCACTGAACGTTCTCAGCTCTCGATAAATATCCAACCCGTCTCGATTGGGTAGCATGAGGTCGAGAATAATGAGTTTAGGCGATGCTTGCTTTACCCAGTCGATGACAAGGTTACCATCGATAATATGATGACTTTCAAGGCCAGAGTGCTCTAAGTACTCACACAGTACACTTGCTAATGCAGGCTCATCTTCGACGACTAAAATCACGATTTTATTTCCTTTGGTAACGCTATGATGATTCGTAGTCCACCCAATTCTGAGTGGTCGGCAGTAATGTGTCCTTGGTGCGCTTCAACGATATTTTTACAGATAGATAAGCCAAGTCCAGAACCGCCACTTGAGCGACTGCGCGATTTATCAACGCGGTAAAGCCTCTCAAATAAACGTGGAAGTGATGCATCAGGTACACCTGGATCACTGTCTTCAACGTTGATAATAATACTATCACTAATGTCGGTAACATCTATCGATACATGCCCATTATCGCTAGTGTATCGTGCGCTATTTTCCAACAGATTCACAAACAGTTGTGTCAGTAATCTCTCATCACACGAGGTAAACAGTGGGGCTGAATGGTCATAGTGCTTTGTTAATGTGATTCTTTTCTGTTCTAAACGGATCGAGTTTTGAACGATCACAGAATCAATCAGTTTATGTATATCAACGTTGTTTTTAACATTGAGGTTAAATCCGATGTCATACAGGGAGAGTTGATGAAGATCCTCAACGAGTTGACCCAGTGTGATGATTTGTTGATGTAACGAGTCGATGTATTTTGGTTCAGGTGATCGAATACCGTCTTGTAGCGCCTCTAGTTCACTTCTAAGCACGGTGATAGGCGTTCTAAGTTCATGTGAAATATCTGATAACCACTGTTCTCTAAGTGTTTTCTGTTTTCTTAGTGTCTCGACAACACCGTTGAATATTCCGATGAGATCAGACAATTCATCATTGCCGCTTTTTTTAATGTAGAAATCGAGATCGCCATTTTCGATAGATTTGGCACCTTTCGACAAAGCACGCAATGGTTTCAAAAATCGCCTAACAAGAAACAAAGAGATAAGGAATGAAAGTAACACGGTAATCGATGCGATAGTGCTTACATGCGTCGTTTGTTGTTTGAAAAAGCTTTCTGCTAAAGGCCCTGATATTTTATCCATCTGGACGATAGAGATATACCCAATAACTTGATCATCCAGTGTTATTTCGACTAGCGCTTGATGCTGACCATCTTCAAGGTGATGTAGGTTTTCAGGCGGTCCAATTATGGCTCGCCCGTCTTGATCTAAAATGTTGAGTCGTTGCCAAATAGGTTGAAGGCCTGGCGCTTCCGGCTCTCTTAATGGTGGTGGCGATGGGTGTCTGTCACGAGGATGTGGTCGTGAGGGGCCGCCAATGCTACTGGCGATTAAATGTGGTTCACGCTCTAGCCGCCTCCACTGTTCGGAAGGTGAGTAATATTGCTTTAAGTTATTGGCGAGTTCTTGAGCTAGGGCAATCTCATTATTATTTGTGAAATCTTGGAGCCCTCTTTGAAAACTGGAGTTAATAAAATAGGTCAGTACAAAGAGCATGGTCACGCACACCATTAGTATTGAAACAAACAGTTTGGTGAAAATTGATATGCGCACGTTCTCTCCAGAAATTAAAGTGAATTAAGACGATAGAGTGAGTTAAGACAATAAAATGAGATAAACCAATATTAGCCCTCGATCGTGTGGGAAATATGGACATTGATTTCTTTATTCATCTTAGGCCATGTATAAGCACTCTTTTGTTAGAAACGAATAGCGAGCTGACAGGGTGCTATACCCCATCAGCTCGCATTGAATTATCACTATTTTAGGATAACCCTCTAACCATTATTGACGTCTTGGTGGTGGTGGCGGAACTTCCTCTTCCGATAGACCACCGCTTCCATCTGCGTCTAGTTTATCAAAGTCATCGGCGAGTGGACCTCTGAGCTCTTCTAATTGTAATTCGCCATCACCGTTTGCATCCATTTCTTCAAAGCTTGGCATTTCTCTTGGGCCTTCACGGCTTTCAGCACACGCTTGAAGCGCGAATGTCGATGTCAGTAAAAGTAATGCTGTCGTGATTTTTTTCATAATTTAATTCCTATTCGTAACCAAATATAAGTGTATTTCTTTGACGCAAATAGGTTAGCGATCAAATTAGCAGAGAAAATGGATAAATCTAGGAGATGAAAGTTAGCGTTTAACTTTAATAGGGCATCAGTTCATCAGCCCATCAAGTCAGGTTGTTTAAACCTCCATTGTTTCTACATAGTTTCCACATTTTCTATTTTTATCCTAGTCCACTATTGAACTCATGAATTTAATGCCTTTAGCAATAAAGGCAGAAAGCTATCGTTGGTATTGAAATGGATTATTTTTTAGGAGCCGTAGAATGAAGGCAATGGTAAAAAAATCAGTCGTTGTCTCTTCTACGTTGTTGGTTGCTTCTTATAGTAACGCTGCGCTTTATAGGGTGGTTTTGGAGGAATCACCAGTAGAAACTGAATCGGTGTATGGGGTCGCAGTTGAACCAGAGCTTGGTACAACGGATTGCTTTAGTACCAGTTGTGGTGACACCGACTACGCATTCGCAGGGGAAGCTCAAAATGCAGAACCAGGTTTTTCCTTTAAAGAGGAGGTTCCCTTTGGTATCGATAACACGTTCTACTATTTGGATTATGACGATATCTATAGCTACTGCACGAGCGAACTTGGCTACGCGACTTGTGAAGCTTGGAGTTCTTTATTGTGGTATGGCGATGATGATGCGGGCATTGGAGGCTTGAAAAATGAGCGTGATGCGTATTACGGGCTGAGCTATCAGACCAATTCCACGGCTTTTTATGATTCTTCTTCGCTAAGCGAGATCCCAGATGTTGGCAGCAACCCACCTGATGTGAGCAGTTATAGTTATTCCTTTGTTGATGGAACAGAGGAGAAGGTGATCACTAAAGTTGACGAGAATGGTTTTGTTCTTGGTAACACCAGCAGTGGTTACTACAGTTATAACAACCAATATATTCAGTTGTATAGGCAGCGTGGTTACTACGATACAGGCACTGAATTTACGGTTCTCCAACCTGAAGCCGATACCAGCATTACGATCAGCGATGCTGACGGCGAAGCGAATATAATCTCCCAAATGGGAAGAACGATGGCTTTTGACTCTTTCAGTTATGGAGGGGAAAGCTATGTGGTCGGAAGCGCGTCCGTTGCGACTTTTTATTACAGTGATGGATACAAAGATTATGACTCTCCGTACACATCCGACAGTGATGCTGAGGATCTAGATAATTGTATCGATGAAGATATTGAGCCTGCTTTATATCCAGAGTGTCAGAACTTTGCTTTTGCTAATCGAGCTTTTGTCTGGAATATAACCGATGCGAATGGTCCCAATGATGATGGAAACCGTTTTGCAGTATCCGATTGGGAAACCAGTTCGACCTATTACTCTTACAACGATGATGAAGCTTCAGCACAAGCGAGTGTGAGGGCTGCAACGATTTCGTCTAGAGGGACATATAGCTCTTATCCTGTTTTAGTTGGTTACAATACGGAACTAGATGATTCAGATAACTTTCTTATGCAGGCTGCTGTGTTTAGGCCAAGCAGTACGTCAAATTTCAGCGTTTCGGAAAATGCTTGGACGACTACATTTATCGCTAATGCGACGGTAGAAGTGAGTGATTCATACATTCACAGTAATTCTGTCGCAACAGACATTAATGAAAACATGATGGTTATTGGTTATGCAAAAAGAGATGGTGATTATCCGTCGGATCGTGTGTCTGATAATCGTATGTTCGTCGCTGATGCGAATGACACAACGCCAACAGCCACATTCTTCGCAAGTTTAGGTGAAGACATTTTCTTTGACAGTGCAGAGGGAAAAGCAAGTGAGATCAACAGCTACAATGAAATCGTTGGCTATGTTGACGCCGAAACTCACGCTGAAGTAGACGGACATGAAAGAAGGCATCGCGGCTTCATTTTCCCTTATAACGACACTGGTACCGATGCTGATAGACGTGCAAGATATAATGATCAAGCTTGGTGGTTAGACGACCTAACTAACGGTGGTGACGACAGTGATGCCAACAACCACTTTAGAATATTGGACGCAACCGACATTAATGACGCGGGTGTTATCTCAGGGACGGCAATACAATGTTTTGCGAGTGAAAGTAGCTCCTCTTCTATGGCTTATGATTCAACCGCACACTTTGCTTATTGTAATGATGGAGTAGGTGACGAGAGGGTGGTGGCTGTAAAACTTATCCCGATATCTGGAGCAACAAGTGAAGACATTGCTGAAAGAAGTGATGATAGCGCTGAAGATGTTGAACGTAGTGGTGCCGGTACCGGGCTATTGGTGCTTATCAGTTTAATGTCCGTGCTTTCAGTTCGCTTGAAAAAGTCTCGTTCTGTGATTGCCTAAATTGATGACGTGCTCACGAGAGAAACAACCTCTATTTGACCGTCAACCATTAAAGTAATGGGTTAGGTTTGATACTTCGTCCCATAAGAATACCGCTGGGATATGAAGCTTTTTAAAAGAGCATCACCTGTTTTGTGATGCTCTTTTTACGTTCAACATACACTTATCTCTTTCTGCTTTAGCCAAAAAAATCACTTGTAACAGTTAAGTAACATCTCTTGCTTTGCTGTAAATCAAACCACCATCTTTCAATCCCTTGATAGCACTCACTTTCCTGTTGTGATGGTTTGTGTGTAACAATTATTTTACAAATTGATGGGGTTTCATCGAAATTGCCCATTTTCCTCCATCCATTCCATTATTTCCGCTTGTGGGCCAAATTTAATTAAGGACAAAAATCACGTAATACAAAACCAATAGGTACAAGGAGAAAGTTCATGGTGGATACATACAACCCGCTTGGCACGGATGGATTCGAGTTTGTTGAATACACGGCCGTTGACCACAAGGGAATTGAGCAACTTAAAGCACTGTTTGTGTCACTTGGTTTTGCTGAGGTCGCCAAGCATCGCTCAAAAGAGGCTTGGCTGTATCGACAAGGTGACATCAACTTCATCGTTAATGAACAACCGCACAGCCAAGCGGAAGCGTTCGCTAAAGTGCATGGGCCATCGGTGTGTGGCATGGCTTTTCGTGTCAACGAAGCGACAGCTGCAATGGAACAAGCGTTTAAGGGCGGTGGTGAAGAGTACAAAACAGAAATAGGGCCGATGGAGCTAAGCATTCCTGCCATTTACGGTATCGGTGAAAGCCTGCTCTATTTTGTGGATCGTTATGGCAAGCAGAGCATCTATGACGTCGATTTCCGATTCTATGACGATGCGGAACAGCGCATGGCCGAAGCTAATGTTGGCTTGTATGAAATCGACCATCTCACGCACAACGTGAAACAAGGCAATATGGATGTATGGTCTGGGTTCTATGAGCGTCTGGGCAACTTCCGTGAGATTCGCTACTTCGATATTGAAGGTAAGCTGACAGGCCTTGTGAGCCGCGCCATGACCTCACCGTGTGGCAAGATTCGTATCCCTATCAATGAGTCTTCCGACGACAAATCACAAATTGAAGAGTTCATTCGTGAATACAACGGCGAAGGTATCCAACACATCGCACTCGCCACCGATGATATCTACAAAACCGTGAAGACTCTGCGTGATCGCGGTATGGACTTTATGCCAACCCCAGATACCTATTATGAGAAAGTTGACGATCGTGTGAAAGGCCACGGTGAAGACACCGATCTGCTGCGCGACCTGCGTGTTCTGATTGATGGCGCACCGACCAAAGACGGCATTTTGCTGCAAATTTTTACGCAGACCGTAATCGGGCCTGTGTTCTTTGAAATCATTCAGCGTAAAGGCAATGAAGGCTTTGGTGAAGGTAACTTCAAGGCGCTGTTTGAATCGATTGAAGAGGACCAGATTCGTCGAGGAGTATTAGACGATGCATAAATGGATCTCGTTTCCTCATCGGGAGGGGGTGTGCTCTAAACAAGCGCATGCCGACTTCCCCGAAGAGGCAATTTATGAGCGAGAGGCGGGCCGAAGTGGATTCTTCGGCCCTGCCGCTCATTTTCATCACCAGCATGCCCCAACAGGTTGGTCGGAGTGGGAAGGTGATTTACGCCCTCGCGCTTTTGATTTTACGCTGGTGGAAAAAGCCAGCCAGATAACCCCTTGGGCGGTGCCTCATCTTTTGCACAACGCTGACTGCAAAATCCGAGTGTGGCGCATGGACGAGAAGATGGATTTCTTGGTGCGTAATTCTGATGGTGATGAGCTGTTGTTTATTCACCAAGGCAGTGCAAATCTCTATTGCGACTATGGTCATTTAGAAGTGAGTGAAGGGGATTACGTGATGATCCCGCGCTCAACCAACTGGCGCTTGGAGCCAAGCGAGCCGATGTTTATCTTGATGATTGAGAACACAGACGCCGCTTACTCATTGCCAGAGAAAGGCATGGTCGGCAATCACGCGGTGTTTGATCCTGCTGTGCTCGACATCCCTTCTATCAATGATCAATTTCGCGCTCAGTATTCAGAAAACCAGACTCAGGTTCAGGTAAAACGTCACGACAAAGTCAGCGTGATCACCTATCCGTTCAATCCATTGGATGCGATTGGCTGGCATGGCGACTTAGCGGTGGTGAAAGTGAATTGGCGCGATATCAGACCGCTGATGTCACATCGCTACCACTTGCCCCCTTCTGCGCACACCACCTTTGTGGGTGCAGGCTTTGTGGTGTGTACCTTTGTGCCACGCCCGATTGAGAGCGATCCAGGTGCGTTGAAAGTGCCGTTCTATCACAACAATGACGACTACGATGAAGTGCTGTTCTATCACGCTGGTGACTTCTTCAGCCGCGATAACATTGAAGCGGGCATGGTGACCTTCCACCCTGCAGGCTTCACGCATGGGCCTCACCCAAAAGCCTTTAAGGCAGGGCAAGCGTATAAGAAAAAGTTCACTGATGAAGTCGCGGTGATGATCGATACTCGCCACGCGCTGCAGTTCTCTGATGAACTCGATAGCGTTGAGAACAAAGAATATGTCTACAGTTGGCAAGACACTGGTTTGCAAGAGACAGGTTCTCAAACCATGGCTGACGATAAGAAGTAAGGGACAAGGATGAAATTAGCAACCAAGAAAAATGGCACTCGCGACGGTCTATTGATGGTCGTAAGTAAAGATCTTAAACAATGTGTAGCTGCAACCGAAATTTTCCATGCGATGCATCTAGCGCCAACCATGCAGGTAGCATTGGATAACTGGGACAGCGTGGCTTCTCAGTTACAAGAGTTATACACCTCGTTAAACAACGGGCATGTGACTGGCAGTGAAGTGTTTGCATCTCAGTATTGTGAATCACCTCTGCCACGCGCATATCAATGGGCGGATGGCAGTGCTTATGTAAACCATGTTGAACTGGTGCGTAAGGCGCGTGGTGCTGAAATGCCAGAAAGCTTCTGGGTTGATCCATTAATGTATCAAGGCGGCTCAGATGCGTTTATCGGCCCTTGTGACAATATCGAATTTGCCAGCGACGAGTGGGGCATCGATTTCGAAGGTGAGGTTGCGATTGTGACCGGTGATGTACCGATGGGCGCTAGCGCTAAACAAGCGCACGACTCGATTCGCTTGCTGATGTTGGTGAACGATGTGTCGCTGCGCGGTTTGATTCCGGCGGAGCTTGCTAAGGGTTTTGGCTTCTTCCAGTCTAAACCGTCTTCTGCGTTCTCTCCGGTCGCAGTTACACCTGACGAGCTTGGTGAACAGTGGAAAGGCAGCAAGGTGCATTTACCGCTGATATCGACCTACAACGACCAGCCTTTTGGTTGCCCGAATGCGGGCGTCGATATGACTTTCAACTTTGCTGAACTAGTAGTCCATGCTGCGAAGACTCGTCCACTGTCGGCAGGCGCGATCATAGGTTCAGGCACGGTATCGAATAAGCAAGGCACTGACCACGGCACCTCAATTGCCGAGGGCGGCGTGGGCTATTCATGCATTGCCGAGGTGCGCATGATTGAGACGATTCGCGATGGTAAACCGTCGACTAAATTCATGTCGTTTGGCGACTCGATTCGCCTAGAGATGTTTGATACGGCGGGTGATTCCATTTTTGGTGCGATTGACCAAAAAGTTAGCCAATATCGAGCGTTATAACCCATATTATAAAGATTCAGCTCGAGCGAGATCATTGTATGAATCAGAACATGACACTTTACGGTTATTGGCGCTCTTCCGCAGCCTATCGAGTGCGTATTGGATTGAACCTAAAGCAACTCGACTATGAGTCTAAATCGGTGCATTTGGTGCGTAATGGCGGCGAGCAGCATGATCCACAATATCGTGAGCTCAACGCCAGTGAGTTAGTGCCTGTGCTGGTGGATGGTGAAGTTAAACTCAATCAGTCGCTGACTATTTTGCAATACTTGGATGAAAGATATTTATGTGAGAGCAGCCCAGACTCCTTGTTGATTCCCGAGCAAACACCATTGCGCTATCAAGCGTTGGCAATGGCGCAGGATATTGCGATAGAAATTCACCCTCTCAATAACCTTCGTGTGTTGCAGTATTTGGAGCGAGAGTTGTCGTGTGAGCAAGAGGCGAAAATAGACTGGCTTCACTATTGGATGAGCCAAGGTTTTTCGGCATTAGAAGAGAAGCTTTCTAAGCATCGTCAAACATACGCTGATTCAGTTTATAGCCTCACCGATTCACCATGCATTGTCGATATTTGCTTGGTGCCACAGGTGTATAATGCGCTGCGCTTTGGCGTTGATATGTCGCCTTATCCGCTGATTAACTCAATTGTCGAAGCGTGTAATCAGTTACCCGCTTTTATTGATGCGATGCCAGAGAACCAAGCGGATGCGAATGTACCGATGTAAGCGAATAGCAACAATTAACAACTGGCTTTACTGCAATAGCTTATACACAGCCTGACATTTAAGAGCCTGAATAAATGCCAAATCAGGTTCTGCGTACCTTCAATATGGGAGAAATGCGGGTGTAGGTTTGAGTACCGTGTTGATTTGACCAGATCTGGTTGAGCTTTTCCATCACGGTCTTGGCTATCTCATTGACCGGTTGGGCAATGGTTGTGAGCTGGTAACCCTGCCACGCCGCTTGGGGAACATTATCACAGCCAACGATTCTTAACTGTTCTGGCACTGGGATACGAGCGATATCGCGACAGCTGTCCAAGACGCCCATAGCGAGCGCATCTGAAGCGCAAAAAATGCCGTCAAGCTCACGAATCGCTTCTATCTCTCGAATAGCCAACTCAAAACCGGCTGAATAGCCGTAGCTGTGCGCGCACAAACGTTCAGGGATAAAGCCAAGCTGCTCTTCAACGACGTTTTTAAAGCCTTGATAGCGTTCATTTGAGGCTGACCCGTCTTGCCGACCAGCAATAAATCCGAGCTTTGTTATACCGAGGCGAATCAAGTGTTCAGCAGCAAGGCGACCAGCTTGAACATTGTCGGTTTGAACAGAGGGAATGATGCCTCGTTCGTCCGCTCGTCCCAGTGTCACAAGGGGTAGAGAGAGCTTTAGGCATTGTTCAAATCCTTCGACAGGGAGAGATCCTGCGACAGCAATTACGCCATCAACCTGATAACCAGAGAGGCGTAATATGGCTTGCTCTAAGTCCTGCTCGTGCTTAACGTTGAGTAGCATAGGCTGCTTGCCATGTTGTTGAAGTATGTTGGAGAGGATCTCAAATAAATGCGACTGATACGGGTTTGAAAAGTCGCTGATCAATATGGCTACTAAGTTTGACCGTTTTTTTTGTGCAGGGGTACTTAAGGTTCGAGCAAAGAAGTTGGGTTGATAGCCCAGTGTTTTTGCCGCCTCAAGAATTCGATCTCGTTTGTCGGCTTGAATGCTTGCACCTTCGGTAAATGCTCTTGAAACAGCGGATCGTGAGACACCTACATGCTCGGCAACATCCAGCGCGGTAACGGTCTTTTTCGTGCTATTAATAAATGGACTCCTTTCGAACTTTCTGGCTTACATCGTGGCCATCAGATGGCTGGCACAATTGTTCCAGTATTGATCCTTTGGGCCATGCCCACACTGGGCCAGTATAAGTGGTGGTGAGTGACGGGGCTACCACTAAGTCTGCTTCGGCGCAGATTAATTGGGCCGCGAGAACATCCCAAATATACACGTGTCCCATGTAGCATCCGTCCAGTTCTCCGCAGGCTACTTGTGTCATTGACCAAGCAGCGGAACCACTCACTCGAACCTGATGGCCGTTCTCAATTAGCCATTCTGTGTTGCGTAAGTAGCCGTTGGCAACCTTTGGTTGGTAATTAAGATTTAGCCCTATGACTAATTCTTTGTCTGAAAGTGGCCTTGGCCTTAAAGGGCGGGTCTCTCCATTTTTAATTTCGTAGGCTCCTTGCCCGCGACTGGCGACGACCACTCGCTTTTGTATTGGGTTTGCGATCACGCCAATACACGCGCCATTTTGGTCTAGAAAGGCGATGCTAATAACAAAGTCGCCATGCCCGTAGAGAAAATTTGTCGTGCCATCAATGGGGTCTATTACCCAGCAAGGGGCGATTAACTTCCCACCAAGCTCCTCGCCAAAGAAGTGATGCGTAGGGTAAGCGTGGCTTAGTGCTTGGCGAATGAACTGTTCTACCTCTCGGTCAGCTTCAGATACCCAGTCGTGGTGCCCCTTTGACTCCACTGACAGGTCATGTCGATTGTTGAACCATGTCATTGCAATGGTTGCCGCGTCGTTAGCTATCTCGATAACGGTGTTTAACATGACATTAAGTTCGTCACGTGATTGAACTCGATTTGGACTTGAGCAGTTTGAACCTGGTTGATTAAGCGACATTACCGTTTCCCCAATGATTGATAGCAACCAGAATCTCGTCTTCTTTTGCCAACTCGAACTCAGTACGATGATGGATTGCAATTGAAAGCGGCGAGCGTACCGCTGGTTCTATATGATAGAGTTTCCACTGACTGCCAGGTTTTACTTCAACACTGGAGAGTTGCGCCCACGATCCGTGACTGGTATGAGGTTCGATCGTCTCGCATTCAGCAAAGACTAGATCGCTCTCGCAGGCCAGTTTTAAGCTCTTCCCAGTTAATTGACCATCCCCAGAGTAGAGGAGTTGATAGCCTAGAGAGGTGGTTAAATGCAGGCTCAAATTACTGACTGCATGCTGTGTCGGTGCGGTTTGAGCATCCCAAGGTCCAATCTTCGTTAACGTTTCACTCTCACACCATTCGATCTCATAACCCAAGGCATCAACAGGCCAATGTGCAAAATGAGCTAAAGGTTCGATAATCGCCTTTTGTTCACGTTGAACAATGATTTTGATTGGTCGTGAGCGTTGCTTTGAGTCCATCCAATTGAGCAGTGTGGTTAACCCCAAGCAGTGATCGGGGTGCGAATGGGTAATGTAGATGGCATCGAGTTCATGGCAACTTATATTGCAGCGAAATAAGGCAGCTGGCACCGTTGGGCCGCAGTCAATTAATAACGAGTAATCGCGTTGCTTGACGATAACACTGGCGTTAGTATGCTCTCCATCATAAGCATCCCCAATCCCAAGTGTGTGTACCTTAAAATCATGCGGCATGAGAAACCTCGATATCGAGTACTCGTTCATCGTTGTCGTCAAACCAATGTTGCACTGAATTAGGCAGGTTGATAGGCAGAGCGTCACCCACGTCATACAGTTCATCACTTTCTACAATGAAGGCTGAACCGTTCAAATGCCCATAATAGAGACGGGCATAACCGAGCGGCTCCATGACTTCTACAGTCATTGTGCAATTTGGGTTAATGGAGTCGACACAAACCTGATTAGGGCGCAGTCCGACGGATACAACCCCTTTTGGCACTAAGCCTTTATGAGTGAGCGCCTCATAGGTGTCAGCTGGCAGAAAGTTCATGACTGGCGAGCCAATGAATGAGGCAACGAATTTGTTCTGTGGTCTGTTATACAGATCCTCAGGCGTTCCTATTTGTTCAACTGATCCTTTGTTAAGCACCACGATTTTATCCGCTAGTGTCATGGCCTCCACTTGATCATGGGTCACGTAAACCATAGTGGACTTGAGCTTCTGATGTAGTTGCTTTAAATAAAGGCGCATTTCACTGCGTAGTTTAGCGTCTAGATTAGATAGCGGTTCATCAAATAGGAAAAGTTCAGGATTTCTTACAATGGCTCGGCCAATGGCTACTCGTTGTTTTTGACCACCTGAGAGCTCACTGGGTAAGCGCTCTAGAAGGGGAGTGAGTTGCAAGCTTTCGGCTGTGGACTGCACCAATGAATCGATGGTTTCTTTGGATTCCCCTGCCATCTTGAGCGGAAAGCCAATGTTCTTTTTTACCGTCATGTGCGGATAGAGAGCGTACGACTGAAATACCATCGCAACTTCACGCTCAGAAGGGTGTACGCGATTCAAAATATGCTCGTTGAGCGTCATGGTGCCCTTAGTAATGCTTTCTAAACCAGCAATCATGCGAAGAAGCGTCGATTTTCCGCAACCTGATGGGCCTACAAGCACGACAAATTCACCGTCGTTGATGGTCAAGTTAACCTCAGGGATCACAATGTGGTCACCGTAGGTTTTATGGATATTTTTTAGTTTTAGTTTCGTCATGATTAATTCCTTATTTCAATCCCTATTTCAGGCCCATCGAAAAGCCGCGCAGCAGGTATTTCTGCATATAGCTGGCAAGAAAAAGCATAGGAACAGAGGAGATAATGCCTATCACCATAAGCTCGCCCCATGCGGTGCCGTCTTCTGTCATGAAGTTAGAAATGAACAGCGGGATGGTAAATTTGTCCGGTGTGTGCACGAAAAGAAGAGAGAATAAAAACTCGTTCCATCCCAAAATCATGGCGAAAATAGACGTGGCAACCAAACCTGGGGCACAGAGTGGAAATACAATATATTGAAGGCGTTTGAACAAGTGAGCGCCATCCATTGAGCCTGCTTCTTCAATCTCTAAAGGGACGTCACGAATGAAGCCTAGCAGCATCCAGATACAAAAGGGCAGGGTGTAAACCTGATACGCCAATACCAGCCCAAGCTTGCTATTTAGTAACCCGAATTGGTTCATTAACGAGTACAACGGAATGGCGACCACAATCGGTGGCATCATTTTGATGATTAACACCGACAATAAAAACAGGTTGTCCAGTTTGGCTGGAAAGCGGTATCGAACCAACGCGTAAGCAGCGAAGAATGCCACAATTACGGAAACCACCGTTGCAGATAGCGATACCAGTACGGTATTACTGATTAGAGTAAACAGCTCCCCTTGCCATACCTTTAGAAAGGAGTCGAAGCTCAGTGTCGAAGGCAATAATGCGGTCCCAGAATGTAAGATTTCCGCGGGTGACTTAAAGGCAGTACCGAACATCCAAATGATCGGAAGTATAAATAGGCCGGTCGCAGCCCAGACGAAAAAAATATGAAGGCGTGTATTCATTTTTGGCCTCCTTTCATTACGCGTTTCGCATAGATAAGAGTCATAGAGAGTGAGATAGCGAGCATGACCAGTGATGAGGCGCTTGCCATTCCTAAGTCAAAGAATCGGAAACCGTATTTGTAGACAAACATCGATAAGGTTTCTGTGGCGTTCCCCGGGCCTCCTCCCGTCATCACGTACACCTTGTCAAATAGCTTAAAGGTGTCTATCGAGCGTAGAAGAAAGGCCAATAATATCTGTTTCTGGATGAGCGGTAAGGTGATGTAAAACGTCGATTTCCAGCCTTTTGCACCATCGACCATCGCGGCTTCATTGATGTCTTTCGGCACAGATTGCAATCCCGCGAGAATGATGAGAAATGCCATTGGCGTCCACTGCCAAGTATCAACCATGGCAATGGCAAATAGAGCTAAGTTAGGGTTAAACAACCACTCTTGTGCAGGCAGCCCAATCGACACCAAAACGGCGTTCAGAAGGCCGAAATCATAGTGGTACCAAGAGCGCCATATAGAAGAGCAAACTAAGGTCGAGATCATCATCGGGTAGATGATAATGGGCAGAGCGAATCGTCGACCAGGAAATTGGCGATGAAACAGCAAGGCTAATGCCAAACCAAGCAGCACCTGAGCGGTTGAGGCTACCAGTGTAAAAACGAACGTGTTTTTTATCGCGGCGATGAAGAAGAAGTCATTGAAGAGTTCGCTGAAGTTCGCGAAGCCAATGAATTGATAGCCGGCACGTTCACTGTCTAAGCTGAAGAACGCATTGTAAAGTACCGACAAAATTGGGTAGACCGTGAGTAAGCCAAGCACAAGCATTGCAGGGAGCAACAAAACAGTGAGCTGCTTACGATTTTCAAACAACATACAAAAGCCTAAAAGCAGCCATCGGCATCAACGACACAGGTCAATACCGATGGCATTCATTATGAGTGATTACGATTTAACAATACGATTGATGCGAGTATGAGCTTGCTTAAGGGCTTGCTCCGGACTCATTTGCCCCATCATTGCTAACTGTAAGAAGTCACCTAAGATACTTTCCACTTCCGCCCAGTTATGGATTCTAGGACGAGCCTTACCAGTTGATAGTGCTTTGGCTTGTTGTGGATACCAACGATACTTGCTCACCACTTCGTCATCAAAGTAAATGCTGTTACGCGTTGGTGGCATGCCGTAGTCGAGAGCGAGAGCTTTTTGAATATCGGCGCTGGTTGCAAATTTTAAGAATGCCTCTGCTTCTTGCTTGTTGTTTGAGTCTGAAGGAATGGCGAGCTGCCAAATACCTAGCATTGGCGCAGGGCTTCCTACTTCTGCTGGCGGTGCCATTATCTCCATATCACCCACAACGTTGGATACGTCAGCGTTATCTAGATTTGGCACCCAGGCTGGCCATACTTCAATCGCCATTGCCGCTGTCCCTTTTTGCAGCGAATCACGTACTTCATCAGCGTTGTAAACATCGACGCCTCTCGGCGCAAATTGCTTCATTGCTAGGAAGGTTTCTAATGCTTCTACAGCCTCTTTAGAGTCGAGAGTTGAACGGCCATTCTCGTCGACCACATCAGCGCCATATCCCCAAAGTACAGGTAGGAAACCCGTCACGATAGGGTTGCCTTTTACGCCACGAAAAACCACGCCATTAGTGTCACTTGATTCACTGATGGTTTTTGCTGAATTGAGCACGTCTGTCCATGACGTTGGCTCTGACAGATCATGTTTTGCAAATTCAGCACGATTCCATGCGAACATCGCAACGTTCCCCACCATTGGCATCGCATAAGCAGGGCCGCTTGCATCTGGGTAGCGGCCAATATCAAATGACGCTTGAACAAAGTCAGTATCCTCTACTGAGCTAGACAGTGGTGCTAACCATTGATTGGTTAAAAACTCAGGTGCCCACGTATCGTCCATAAGGATCACATCGTAATGACCCGTTTGCTCACGCATAGAAAGAACCGTACTTTCATATAGTCCTTTGGTTGGGCGTTTAACCAAGGTTACCTTCGTCTCTGGCTTAACCTTGTTGTACTCACTCACTACAAATTCCATGGCTTCGCCATAGCTGCTATCGCGACTTGCAATGACCAGTTCACTTGCATTGACCAATGGTGTTGTGGCGAGAATTGCCGAGGCAATGATTGCTTTTCGGAACATGACGTTCTCCCTTTCCTTGATAAGTTGAGCGTTATTGCACGCGCGTTCAAACTAATGCTTATTACCTTAGTGAAGCTAAATGTCAGATTGATGACGAAGATGTGAAACTTAAAATCGTGATGGCGAAGCGATTTTAAGCTTCACTGAAATTAGATATGGGTTAATATTTATTGGTGAGTGTCATCCCAACGAGTGACTGGTAGCAGTTTGAAGCGAGTATTGGCGTTAAAATCCTGACAGGAGTAGAGGTGCCATTGTGTTCCTGCCCCAGCCCCTTTATTGTCCATGCAGTATCCGTTACCGTCGTCACCACTAGTGTTACTGTGCCAACTAATGAATGCGCTGGTTGGTGTAATACTCCACTTTTCGCTGGTTCCTCCATCACAACTCCATAAGTGAAGGTCTTTGCCGTTCCCTGCTTTCCCTCCCTTGATATCCACGCAATATCGAGAGTTTCCTTTGGGTCTTAGCTGAGATTCAACGGTGTAAACAAACTTTTGATCCTCTGACTTTTGACACTGACTGCTGATTAGCTGAGTTCCGTTACTATATTTAGAGTCTTTGACACTTAAGCACAGCCCGGTTTGTTCGTTGTAAATCTGGAAAAAACCCGCGATTGAACGTCGTACGCCAATAAGTGGAACAGCATTACCCCAAGTCGAAATATCTTGAGGTTTAGATCTTTCTCTATTGATGAACTGCACCCCGTGGCTAACTGAAAGGTAGTTGTATTCAAATGTTTCAGGGCTAACTAGAGAGTCTCCCCAAATATGCATCATTTGCTTATTATTAGCGGCTTCATTTGCGACATTTTGGTAGTGCTTACTCTGACCCATGTTGTTACAAATAAAGCGTTGAGACTCCTCTTTTGATATCCCATTGAGTTGCCCTCCCACCTTAATATGTTCAATAGTGCTACCTTCAGGACACATGAAAGTTGATGGCACCACGCCATGTGTCTCCCATAACCAGTTCCAACCTGATCGGTAGTTTTGGTTCTTGCTCCCTATTTTTCCACCAGTGAGAACAACGATGATTTTGCCTTGAAGGTCGCGTAGTAAGGGCCAGCCAAATGTTTTAGTCAATTCACGAATGTGTTTACTGGGGTTAACTGCTCCTGCGTGTTCCGCTGCTGTTGCTGCTGGCACTAAATGCTCGTTTAAGTACGACGAGAACCGGTACTGGTGTTCGCTCAAGTAGTCACTGATCCATTTGTCAATCATGCCAACTTCATCGTAGTTCCATGCGTTAGCGGGATCCCAACTGACTTTTAGATCGATTAGAACCACTAAGGGGTATTTCGGGTTATTTTGGTTTGTCCATTGAATGATGTCATCGAAGCAATGACCCAGCCGAGTATTGCCAGCTGCTGCGCAGTTTTTGTTGCCGGGGCTTGAGGAGTGAGACACGTAAGGGCCAAACTCTTCGTGTTCCCATCTACCTCTATCGATCACATCCAATTCCACGATACCAAACCCCTGATCTAACCAATCCGTCAGCTTATCTCCATAGTCTTGGGTGTTATGTTGCTGCATGTAATAGATGTCACTGAATGTATGTTTACTTGGATCTACAGGTTCTACCTGAATGACTGATGCCAAGGCTTGAGAGCTTGCCAGTAAAGCTAGCCCTGGCCAAAATAACTTATGCATAATTTCTCCTTAATTTTTGCACGCGCGTTCACTGAGTGTTTACGTTAGAGAATATTGATGACTGATTGATTAAAAATTGGTTAAATATTGTTCGCTTCAATTAGGGGTAAAAATGAGTTGAGCAATTTGTTAGAACCGCTTAAACCTGAGTTACAGTTAATACGAAGATAAAAAAGCCCTCCACGATGTTTATTCGTGGAGGGCTTTCGTTGGAAGTTACTTTCTTCTAATTGAGAGCTTGTGAGATAAGAGCGCTACAGCGAAACAACACTCTTTATCTCTTCCAAAACCTCGGCGTTAGCGATAGCCCCGAGGTTTTCTACATTTTTGCCATTGATCACCTGTTTCACAGCCAACTCCACCAGTTTGCCAGAGCGTGTTTTTGGCACGTCGCTGATCGCAAATATCTGGCTTGGCACGTGTCTTGGCGAACAAGAGGATTTGAGTTTGCTTTTGATGGCTGTCAGTAACTTTTCATCTAAATTCACACCTTGCTGCAGCTGAACAAACAGCCATACCTGTTCATTGCGGTCGATGTTTTTACCGACTGCTATCGAATCGATGATGCCGTCAATGGTGTTCACTTGCTGATAGATTTCGGCCGTACCAATTCGCACGCCACCGGGGTTGAGTGTGGTGTCGCCTCGCCCGTAGAACAGGTAGCCGCCATGTTCGCTCTGTGCGACTTCATCACCGTGATGCCACACATTGTCGAACCTATCCCAATAGGTGCTGTGATAGCGCTCTCCGGTGTCATTCCAAAAGCCAGCGGGGAAGTTGGGTAGGGAGTTGGTGCATACTAATTCGCCACGTTCGTGATCGACCTTTTGACCAGACGAATTGAACACCTTGATGTCGACGCCGAGCCCGGCCTGTTGGCACTCACCGCGATATACAGGCGAGATTGGGTTACCCAAAACAAAGCAGCCACAAATATCCGTGCCGCCAGAAATCGACGCTAAATGCAGGTCTTGCTTGATGTGCTTGTAAACGTAATCGAACTGCTCTGGGTAAAGCACAGAACCCGTCGAGCACAGTGTTCTTAATTGAGGCAGAGAGTGGCTGTCGATTGGTGAGAGTTCGGCTTTCTCAATCGCTTCTATGTACTTGGCTGAGGTGCCAAATGTCGATACGTCAGCACGCTGCGCTAAATCCCATAGAACGTTAGGTTGCGGGTAAACCGGGCTACCATCAAAGATAACCAAACAAGCACCGCTGGCGAGCGCAGATACGTGCCAGTTCCACATCATCCAACCACAAGTGGTGTAGTAGAACACGCGATCTCTTGGTTTAATATCGCAATGAAGCTGATGCTCTTTTAGGTGGTTGATGGTAGTGCCACCGACAGAATGCACTATACATTTGGGTTTGCCTGTGGTGCCGGAAGAGTAGAGTACAAACAACGGTTCATTGAAGCCGACACGAGTAAATCGAAGAGGTTTTGTCTGATAGTGATTAATGATGCTGTGCCAGCTTAGAATCGACACATCATGTTCAACTTTTTTCTTCTCTAAATCGCTCTTCTCTAAGTCATTACTCGGTTTCAAATAACCGATCTCACACACCTGTTTTAATTCGTTTAAGTGTTCGATGATTTCACGGTTCTTGCCCGCCATATCGAACGTTTTGCCATTGAAGGTGTAACCGTCACAGGTGAACAGCACCTTAGGTTTCACCTGTCCGAATCGCTCAATCACACTCTCTACTCCAAAATCAGGCGAGGTCGATGTCCAAATCGCCCCTAAGCTGGTGGCGGCTAGCATTGCGACCACGGTTTGTGGCAGATAAGGGGTATAAGCGGCAACTACATCACCTTGCTCCACGCCACAATCCAGGAGCCACTGTTGAACACTAGAGACTTCCTCACACAAGGTTTTCCATGTGTAGCTTTGCTGCTCGCCACGTTCATTTTCAAACCAAATCGCAAGCTCGTTTGGCAACGTTTTTGCTGAATGCAGCAAGTTTTCTGCGTAGTTAACTTGAGCATTCGGAAACCACACCGCATCCCGATTCGATTTAGGCTGCTGCCAGCGGCTCTCGCCTTGAGTTTTTATGAGCTCTCTTTGTGCGTTATCAATATTGTCCTGCGAGCCGACCATTCCACAAAACTGCCACACGTTCTGCCAAAACGACTCGGGATGTTCCACAGACCATTGATGAAGCTCCGTGTAGTTTTTCAATTCCCGCTCGAGTACGCCCTGCTGATCGAGGCTATCCATAAATCGGGTTACGTTGGCGTGTGCGATACGCTGGTCGCTAGGTTGCCAAATTGGCTTATTGCTCTCGTGCATTCCTTTACCTTTAACAAAAAGTTAACATTTTCAGTCTGGTATTTAGGTTTTACAAAGTCAAAAGTTCAGCAAAATAAGCGCTTGGTGGAATTGTGTAAATAAAATGTTACACGATCGCTTGTTTCGAAAAATCGCGCAAATTGGCGCTTATAAGGAGTGGAGATAGGCTTAAAGTGAGACATTCGAAAGGAGGTGTGTAATGACTCAATATCATTCTAAGCCCGTGAGCCAAGAGGGATGGGTTGAGTGGAGCCTCGAAGAAGACGCTATTTGGCACGACTTAGTGAAAAGGCAACTGGACGTGATTAATGACCGCGCATGCGATGCTTATTTGCACGGTTTGACCTTGCTGGATCTACCATTAGACAGAGTTCCCCAGCTGCCAGAGATAAATAAAGTGCTAATGGAAACAACCGGTTGGCAAGTTCAGCCTGTGCCTGCATTGATCGATTTCGACCGATTCTTTGATTTGCTCGCCAACAAGAAATTCCCAGTTGCGACATTTCTGAGAACGCGAGACGAGTTCGATTACTTACAAGAACCTGATTTCTTTCATGAAATTTTTGGTCACTGTGCCATGCTCACCAATGCCGACTTCGCGGCTTTCACTGAGCATTATGGAAAACTAGGCCAAGCCGCCACATCCAAACAGCGCGCTTATCTTGCCCGTTTGTATTGGTTTACGGTCGAGTTCGGTTTAGTAAAAGAGGGGCAAAAACTGAAAATTTATGGCGGTGGCATTCTCTCGTCTCCGGCGGAAACCATGTACGCATTGGGCGGTGATTTGGCGGTTCGTGAGCGGTTCGATCTGCAGACGGTGTTAAGAACTCCTTATCGAATCGACATCATGCAGCCGAAATATTACGTGATCGACGAGCTATCTGAGCTCTTTAAAATCAGTCAGGAAAACCTATTACAGCAAGCTGATCTCGCCATAGACGCGGGGTTACTACCACCACTTTTTGAACCCAAGGAACCAACACATGTTGAATGAACAAAAATGCGAAGCCTGCAGTATCGACGCGATTGCCCTAAGTAAAGATGAACAACAATCTTTACTGTTGGAGTTGTCTGATTGGCAGATCATGGAAAGAGACGGTATCCCACAGCTTGAGAAGGTGTTTAAGTTTAAGAACTACAAGCAAGCATGGGCATTCAGCAACATAGTGTCAGAACTGGCAGAAGAAGAGTTCCACCATCCTTCGATCTTATTGGAGTGGGGTAAAGTCACCGTCACTTGGTGGAGTCATTCAATCAAAGGCCTGCACAAAAATGATTTCATCTGCGCCTCACGCTGCGATGTGTTCGCGGTGAGTGAATAGTTTTGTAGGTTAGGAGTTACTCTTGCAACCTCTGTGATGCGATTAACTCATTATTCGGCTCATAATGTGAGTTGAATAATTGCCTTAAACAGCTCATAGTATGAGTTGAATAAGTGATACTTTCGCATCATGGGGTGTAATATGTGGATTTGGCAGCAAGATAATTGGCCAAACTTTGTTTGGGATAATCAGAAAATAGGCGTGAGGTTAAGAGAAGTACGGCTTAATCAGGGCATTCTATTGGGCAAGATTACCTCACAGTCGGCAGATCAATCCCAAACCATGCTCGACACCTTATTAGCGAACATAGTCCATTCCAGTGCGATTGAGGGAGAAAAGCTTAATGCTTTCTCGGTCCGGTCTTCTTTAGCCAATAAACTCGGTGTCAGTGAAGATCGACCTTTTCCAACGACAGAACAAACCGATGGCCTAGCTGAAATTATGTTGGATGCGGTGCAGAACCTAACAGAGCCACTAGCGCTTGATAGGATCTTACATTGGCACGATAGACTGTTTCCTCAAGGCTACACCATGTTTAACCCTGTAATCGGAGGTCAGCTAAGAGGTGACACTCCCATGCAAGTGGTATCGGGAAGAATTGACCGTCCGACCGTACATTTTGAAGCGCCTAGCCGAGACATTCTTGATGCTGAGCTAGATACATTTATCAAATGGTTTAATGATTCACTTACCGACGCCACACTCGATCCTCTATTGCGAGCCGCAATCACTCACCTTTGGTTTATCACCTTACACCCGTTAGATGATGGTAATGGTCGTATTACTCGATTGTTGACCGACTTGGCGTTAGCACAGGCCGAGCAGCAGTCGGTACGCTTCTATGCGATGTCGGTGGGAATTCTCGCTAACCGCAAGCATTACTACGAGATATTGGAGCGAACCCAGAAAGGGGGACTCGATATTAGCGAATGGTTGATGTGGTTCTTAGATACGTTAGACGAGACGTTTACAGGGGTTTTCGCTGAGGTCGACCAAACTGTATATAAGACCAACTATTGGCGCAGCATCGACCAAACCAAGCTTACAGCAGAGCAAGTAAAAGTGCTGAATAGGATGCTCGATGGTGATTTTTCAGAAGGTATCAATGCCAGCCAATATCAGAAAGTAGCAAAGGTGAGCAGTGCCACAGCAACACGTCATTTGAATGCTTTGATTGAGCATGGCTGCTTAGTTAAATCTGGTTCTGGTGGCAGAAGCACGCGCTATCTGTTGCCTGAGTAGGGTTTATACACCCATATTCATTTCTATACTTAAAAGCTGCTAACGTTCAGAGTGAATGTTGACAGCTTTTTAGGTTTCCAATTTCATAATTTTATACAGTGAGTCATAGAGGTAATTAGACTTAACCATTAACCCAATAGAGGTGATGTTTAACTAATTGATTTTATTTAACTTGCTTTGAATGTTTCATCAATCACTTTAATATGTAGGCTGTATTTTGATTTTATGTCTTACATCAGAGGTCACATGCTCTATAAGTTCTTACCCTATGACAGAGTAGATGTTATAAGCGATTTAAGAATCCGATTTTCGCCGTTAGACTCTCTAAATGATCCATATGAAGCATTACCATCAATCGATTTGTCTAGTTTGAGAGAGCAAGAAGTATTGAAGGTGAATGATCGTTTAGACTCATTATGGGAGCGGACTGCCGATGAAGAAAAAACTGAAGATAATTGGCAAATATTATCAAATGGTAGACAAGAATTAGTGGCGCATATTACGAATCGATTAGGTTCTTCAGAAGTAAGGACTGAGTTGATGGGCTTATTCGGAGACAAGTTTGGTATCTTGTCTTTGTCTCGCACTAAACAAAATCTTTTGATGTGGTCACATTATTCCAGTGCCATGACTGGTTACGTCATTGGTTTTGATGAAAGCCACGAATTTTTCCACAGGCCAACTTTATTTGGAGAGCCGACTAAGCCATCACCTGTAAAATACTCGGAATCTCGAATGCAATTTAATGTTCACAGTGGTGATAAACTTGACCTTCTATGCCATAAGCCATTGGATTGGGCGTATGAGCAGGAAGAAAGGTTGTTCCTTTCACTAATGGATGATGAGTTCAAGACAGAACATAAAGACAATTTTGGTAATAGCGTCTACCTCTACCCAATCCCCCTGAGGCAATTCATAGCGTTTATATAGGAGCTAGAGCATCTTCCGAAATTAAGAGAAAAATTCAACTCGCAATCAGAACAAATAATTTAGATTGCAAAATTTATTTAGGTGATTTGTCTGAAACTGAATACAAAGTAGATTTTTCGGAAGTTGAGCTTAAAGATTTGATAAATTGATACAGTATTTAAAATGTTCCGGGGCTTACTGTGAGCCTTTTATTGGCAAATAACTCGCGGTAACACTTTTCCCAACTCCCCTTAGCTTGACCTGCATCAGTGACTTGCTTGGTTTCGGGTCTCATAAACCCTTTCTGTTACTCATAGTATTGGTTTTATGAGGCTGCTCTATGATATATTTCTCGGCCAAGTGTATTACAGACGAAGGCTAGCAATGTCTATCAACCTTTCACTCCTTCCACCCAGCGAGAAAAATAAAATCGAACTGGATAAGCAAGCATCGTTTCTTGTATGGAAACTGAAGCAAGCGAAATGTGGCCCTGAAGCCATTGTTGAAGAAGCAATGAAGCTAGGTGACCCAGATGAAAAGGTGTGGTTTGAACAGTCTGTAGAAAAATACAAACGGGTAATGGGTGTCGCATAAACGCAGACAAACCTTGCCCAGCAGTGCTGTAGAATTGAAATGACACAGTAATTTGCTAGAATTTGCACCGTTAATTGAATCAGAGAGAAGATCCCGATGGGAAGAAGTTTTGAAGTGCGCAAGGCCTCAATGGCGAAAACTGCAGGCGCAAAAATTAAAGTTTATTCTAAATACGGTAAAGAGATTTACGTACTGGCTAAGAACGGCAGCTCTGACCCAGACATGAACCTACCTCTTAAGCACCTGATTGCTAAAGCGAAGAAAGACCAAGTACCAGCTCACGTTATCGACAAAGCGATCGATAAAGCGAACGGCGGCGGCGGTGAAGACTTCCAACCAGCTCGTTACGAAGGTTTTGGCCCAGGTGGCACAAGCGTAATCGTTGACTGTCTAACTGACAACGGCAACCGTACTTTCCAAGACGTTCGCCAATGTTTCGTTAAGACTGGTGCGAAAATCGGTGTTGAAGGTACTGTTTCTCACATGTTCGCTCACCAAGCTGTATTCCAGTTTAAAGGCGAAGACGACGAGATCATCCTAGAAACGCTAATGATGGAAGACGTAGACGTGACTGACGTTGAGCTAGAAGACGGTGTTATCACTGTATTCGCTCCAACGACTGAGTTCTTCAAAACGAAGACTGCACTAAACACTGCGTTCCCAGAGCTAACGCTAGACGTTGAGGAAATCACTTTCGTTCCTCAAACAACTACGCCAGTAGCTGAAGAAGATTCTGAGAAATTCCAGAAGTTCTTAGACATGCTTGACGACTGTGATGACGTTCAGCAGGTTTACCACAACGCTGAGCTGTAATCTTTACAGTAACAAAAGTTATTAAAAAACCGAGCCTAGTGCTCGGTTTTTTTATGCTTTGAGTATTGATCAAGCCTTGATCATCGTTCCATAATGTACGGCTGACAAAGCGTTCTCTGGTCGCGATTTATCGCTGAACTTCATTATATTGTTCGTCTTATCCCGACATGAATCTGATTCAAGTGCTCCCTGAGTATCATCGGGGTGATCGCCAAGCGTATTTAGTGTACAAAGAAAGAAAATATCAGCCAAAGGCTTTGACCCTGCTTATTGATGCACTGATTGAGAGTGTTCGATCTTTTCATAGCGATGGTTTGGTCAAATAAAAGGAGAAAGAAATGAAAGTAAGTTTTATCGGGCTAGGCGTTATGGGTTTCCCAATGGCAGGCCATCTAGTCAAAGCCGGTTTTGAAGTAACGGTATTTAACCGCACTCACAGTAAAGCGCTAGACTGGGCTGATAAACACCAAGGTAAAGCGGCAGAATCTGTGGCTGAATGTGTAGCGGAAGCTGACGTGGTATTGGTTTGTGTGGGCAACGATGACGACGTACGCAGCATGACAACCAGCGAAACAGGCGCATTGGCAGCGATGAAGCCAAACGCGATTCTTGTCGATCACACTACAACGTCTGCAGTTCTGTCTGAAGAGCTTGAAGTGGCAGCGAAGCAAGCCGGTATTCGCTTTATGGATGCACCTGTATCTGGTGGCCAAGCGGGCGCAGAAAATGGCGTGCTAACCATCATGTGTGGTGGCGAACAAGCGCTTTTCAACGACCTTCAACCTGTGTTCGAAGCTTACGGTAAGTCGTCAGTTCTTATGGGTAAAGTCGGCCAAGGCCAACGCGCGAAAATGGTTAACCAGATCTGCATTGCAGGAGTGTTGAATGGCTTATCTGAAGGCTTAGTGCTTGCTGAAAAATCAGGTTTGGATATCCCAACTCTGGTTGATTGCCTTAAAAACGGCGCTGCTGGCTCATGGCAGATGGAAAACCGTGCTACCACAATGGCACAAGACAAGTTCGATTTTGGCTTTGCAATTGATTGGATGATCAAGGACTTAGGTTTCTGTCTAGATGAAGCTGAGCGCCAAGGCATCCAGCTTCCACTGACTGAAAAGACCAACAACGCCTACAAGGCACTGTCTGCCGAAGGACAAGGCCGCATGGATACATCAGTATTGATGAAAGCCGTGGTTGAAGAGACAAAGAAGTAGAAAGATCGAAGTAATAGGAACTTCGTTTAGATAACTAAAAATAGCCGCGGATTAGCGGCTATTTTTTTGGTTTGAGCTCTGCCGAGTGCGTTAATCCAAAATAAATCCCCTCCTAGCCTCCCCTTGATTCATATGTAGATCCCTTGCTGATCGTGGAGAGGGGAGGAATAGAACATCGATCGTTAAAAGTGTCGATATATGTTCAGTGCTAAAGAAAGTTCTCCCCCTCTGCTAAAGATCTAGAGATATTGATGAACCCAGATTGAGGGGGAGTTAGAGGGGGAGGTAACTATGGCTAATTATGCGAATAGTGTTCGTCTAGTTCCTATAAGGTTGAGACCCCACTCACACCGCCTCTCAACCATTCACTCCTTATAATTACCATTCGTCGCATTGGTAAAACTGCACGACAAATTCTAGTTAACCTTTCAACGTCAACATTTGAAAGGGATTAGAAATCATGACTACTTCACACTCATTTAATTCAGGCTCTACAACTTCTGTGCTTAAGCGTTCATTGCTGATTGCTCTTGTTTCGTTTGCACCGTCGTTAGCTTTAGCGAACCCGAGTTCAGACGTGCTCGATATCTACAACCAAGCGGCGCAAGGCAATGAAGACTTGGTTGAGGTGGCTTATGAACGCCTTAATGACACGCTGCAACAAGACGGCGCTACGCCACTGACTTTAGTTTATTTAGGAAGCACAGAAACCCTGATGGGGCGTGATGCGTTCTTACCTTGGAACAAGATGAAGTATGTGGAGAGAGGCTTATCAACCATTGATAAATCACTGGTGCTGCTGAAAGACGAAGACCAACCAATTCATGAACAACCCCGTGTTCAAGGGCTGCCAGATTCTTACCTAACTCGCGCAATGGCCGCCGTTACTTACACCTCTCTGCCAGACATGTTTAATCATTTCGATCGTGGTTATGACCTGTTCCTCTCGCTATTGGCTGAAGATGCTTTCCAGCAACAGCATTTCGCTGTGACATCGTGGATTTACCGTTATGCGATTGAGGCATCGATTCGTGCTGAAGACCTAACGCAAGCACAAGCGTGGCTAGAGCAAATGGAAACGGCCGATGCCGACAACATCGAAACGATGACTGCGAAGGCCCTAATAGCGAAAGCGAAATAAAGGGCATGGAAGCTAAACAGTTGGTTAGTAATCAGAGGAAAACGGGATGATTGAATTTAAAGATATCGGCAAAGCATATGTCACAGGCGGTCAACGTGTTGATGCATTAAACGGGGTCGATGGCCATATCCAGCGCGGTGAAATGGTGGCGTTGTGTGGCCCGTCGGGTTCTGGAAAAAGCACACTTTTGAATATTCTTGGTTTGTTGGATATGAGCTATCGAGGACAGATCAATATTGATGGCCAACCGTATCCGACAGAGCAAATCGCCGCTGCACGCTTTCGCCGTCAGTCGTTGGGTTTTGTATTTCAGCGCTTCAATCTGGTTCCAGTGATGACGGCACTTGAGAACGTGGCCTACCCATTGATGTTGAACCAATGTTCGAAACAAGAACAGCAGACCAGAGCACAAGAGATGTTGGAGCGTGTTGGGCTAGGCGAATATGTACATCATCGCCCAGACAATCTTTCAGGCGGCCAGCAGCAACGTGTCGCGATAGCCAGAGCGCTAATCCACAACCCAAGCTTAGTCATTGCCGATGAGCCGACCGCTAGCTTAGACAGTCACACCGCCAACCTTGTGATCGACATTATGAAAGAGCTCGGCCATGAAATGGGCACCACCTTTATTGTCGCAACGCATGACCCAAGAATGGCGCAGCGTTGTGACCGAGTCATTGAACTTATCGATGGTCAACTGGCACTACAAGCCACAGCAATGGAGGCAATCTCATGGGCAAGTTAACACAAAGAATGAGCACTTTTTTGCTTCCTACCTCGGTGCGTTTGGCGTGGCTTAATTTATTGAGAAACGGTCGCCGTAGTCTGCTTTCGGTATTGATCATCGCAATTGCCGTATTTGCGCTGACCTCGGCTGGAGGTTATGGGCTTTATACCTATGAATCTCTGCGTGAATCGACCGCGCGCGATACTGGTCATCTTACTTTGAGTACGCCGGGATATTTTGAGCAAGATGAAGACATGCCGCTGAGCAATGGTCTAGACAATGTTCAAGCCCTAACCAAGAGCATTATTGGCGACAGCGACGTGCGTGGTGTGCAGCCTAGGGTCTATTTTAGCGGCTTGGTTTCTAACGGCAGCAAATCGACCATTTTTATGGGAACGGGTGTTAATGAGCGTGAGTTCGACATGAAAGGTCCATTCCTTGATGTGCGCAGCGGGCAAACCCTGTCAGATGTGAAATCCCCAAGATACGAAAGCCAAGAACCACAAGTCATGCTGGGAACTGATCTGGCTCGTAACCTCAAAGTTGCGGTTGGCGATTGGGTGACACTGCTTGCAACCACCAGTGACGGTGCTTTGAACGCGTTTGATTTTAAGGTGCAGGGTATCTATTCGACGGGTGTGCCTGAGCTGGATAAGCGTCAGCTGTATGTTCATATCACGACCGCTCAAGAGCTTTTGGCTTCAGACAAAGTGAGCACCTTGTCGGTATTCCTTTTTGAAACCAGCAAGACCTCGACCGTTCAACAGCGTATCCAAACGGCTTTGGATCGAAATAGCGCGAGCCAAAGCGAACAAGGTACAGAGATCGAGATCACCCCATGGCAAGATCGTGCGTTTTTCTACACCAAGGTTAAAGATCTTTACGACCGGATCTTCGGCATCATGGGCGCAGTGATGGCGTTGGTGGTGTTCGTGTCGCTGTTTAACACCATGACCATGTCGGTGACCGAACGCACTCGAGAAATTGGCACCTTGTCGGCACTCGGCAGTTACCCTTCTGAAATCGTCGCAGGTTTCTTAAAAGAGGCGGGATTGTTGGCTGTGATTGGTAGCGCGATCGGCGCGTTAGTGAGTGGCTTAGTGTCGGTGTTATTGCTGGTGGTTGATATACAAATGCCACCACCTCCCGGCAGAACCGAGGGTTACCCACTCAATATTTACTTCTCATTGGAATTGGTTGGTTACGCCACCTTGGGTGTACTGACGATCTGTTTGCTAGCCGCTTATTTCTCTGCTCGCAAAGGCGTAAATAAGCCAATCACGGAGGCGCTGGTTTATGTATAAATTTACTCGTTCACTCACTATTTTAGGTTCTGCGTTGGCTCTAGCATCGGCACCAAGCTGGGCTATCGATTCACAGCAAGTTACTGAGATGATTGCTAAGGCAGACAGCTACCGTTTGAACAGCGAACAGGCATCAAAAGTGGTATCTCTGGTCGCGCTATATCAAGACGAGCAACTAGACAAAACCCGCGAATACAACGTCTACACAAGACCAAACCGAGAGTCGCTGGTCGTGTTCAAGTCGGCGGTCGAGGCGGGTCAAAAGATGCTGATGATAGAGGACAACTATTGGTTACTGATGCCGAAATCGCGCCGACCTATCCGAATCACACCAATGCAGAAACTCTTGGGTGAAGCTTCGGTAGGGGACATTTCGACGCTCACTTGGAGCGAAGATTACCAAGGTAAGTGGGTTGCCGAGCAACAGGTTGAGAGGTCGACTGGCGAGACACTCGATACTTATCATCTAAAGCTAACGGCGAAAACCAAGGGGGCGAGTTACCAGTCGATTGATCTGTGGTTAACAGCAGACCGTGCATTCCCAGTTAAAGCGGATCTGTATCTGCGTTCTGGAAAACTGGCGAAACAAGCTTGGTTTACTGAAGGCGTGCGTGATGGATTACCAACAGTGGTGTCGATGACCTTGCTCGATAAGATTCAGCCGAGTAAGAAAACCGTGATTGAGTACCGCGAGGTGAGTGAACAAGCCTTGGCTGACAAATACTACAACCCTGCTTACTTATCGCGTAACAGCGTGTCTGGGCTGTAGGTGAGCGTCATGAAAGCTTCCAATTGCCGATTCCACATAAAGCCTTCAATCGCTACTTTGCTTGCTTTGTCTTGTGTGAGTAACACGATTCAAGCGGACGACCTGAGCTTGGCGTGGGATTGGCAACTCAGTGCAGAAGTGATTGAATCGAGAGAGTCACCATTTAGCCCTTTAGCGTCTGATAATCGTCAGTCTTTAAATGGCTTGCTGGATCTAGAGGTTGGATATAACAATTGGCTTGGTCTGTTCGCAGTTAAAGCCAACGATATTTTGAGCAACGATCCACAGGGGAATGAGGCGAGCTTTGAATCGGAATTCATTGTGCGCGAGCTGTTTTGGCAAGGTGGTGTTGAACTGTCTAATTCAGCGTTCGGTGACCACTATCTTGATGTCACGCTTGGCAAGGTTCGTTTGGATTGGGGCGTGGGCTATGGCTATCGACCGTTAGACATCATCAAACCTTATCGACAAAACCCAGTGGGCATTGTCGCAGAAGAGGGCGCAGGTGTTGCCTCGGCGTCACTGTTCGATATGACGGGCGAATGGACACTGCTTTACAGCGATTCGTCATGGACTTCCCAAGACGTAAATGAATTCGAAAAGCAGAATCAGCAACAAGGCTTTGGGATACGTCGTTACAATCTGGTTGGCGACCACGAATATCAATGGATCGCTTATTACGACGATGTACGCCACGGCTTGCTTGGAGCGAGCTTGGTGTCGGTATTAAATCTCGCGTGGGAGTTTCACGGTTCGATGGTTTATCAGCGACAAAGTTTGGGTTACAGCCAGCCTAACTCACTGCATAAACCGGTTTATCTAGAAGAGCAGGGCGAGGCTTACCAAGCCTTACTCGGACTGATATGGGTCAACGAGACGGGCCACAATGTGGTACTGGAATACTGGTTTGATAGCCGCGCTTGGAGTGACTCTGAGTGGCAAAGCGCTTTAGAGAATGCGGAATCTTTGTCTCTTAATCCCATGACAATATCGTTGGCGGGCTCTTACGCTCAAGGCTATCAACACGCCAATTTGGTTCAACACAACCTCATGTTTCACTGGTCTTTGGACTCGACACATGGCTGGCTTGAAGATATCACGCCAACATTCGATGTCATGTTGTCTCCTCAAGATGGCGGTTTTATTGCGACTCAGTGGCTCAATTATCAGGCTTTAGATAATGGCAATTCATCGTTGGATTTGGAACTTGCTGCACGCTTTCTAGGTGGTAAAAGTGATTCTGCTTACGCCAGTTTACCCGATAGTCATATGATTCTCTTAAATATCAAAGGACGATTTTAATGGACACTTCTTCAAACAGTCGATTTTCATGGATTAAGAGTTTCGCGTTCACCACGCTATTTTGTGTTCTTATTGCGGTTACAACCCATACGATTTGGGGCGGCGGATTAACGGTTAACCTGGCAATCAGTTTTGGCTTTGGCTACAGCGCCGTGGGTTCTTCTTTCATCTTGGTGAAGTTGTTTAAGAGGACATCTCGAACGCTTGAGGTGGGTATCTCAATGGTGATTGCGATGACCTTTGGTACCTTGAACGCACACTATTGGTTGAACGGGTATTTCGGGGCTAATATCTCGGACCTTAAATCTGTAGTCTTGCTCGGTGTGATCTTCTGTTCGGTTTGCTATTACTATTTCTATACTCGGGAGCAGCAGTTACGTGCCGATAACGAATTGGAAGTGGCCAAGCGTCGTCAGGCCGACCAAGAAAAGGTGGTGGTGCTAAGCCAGCTTAAACAACTGCAAAGCCAAATTGAACCGCACTTCTTGTTCAACACGCTTGCGACCATCAATGTATTGATTGAGAGTGACAGCGCGAAAGCCAAGTTGATGCTCGAAAAACTGACTGACTTATTACGTGTAACTCTGAAAAACAGCCGCACCGAGCAATCGACCATCGCACAAGAGGTCGACTTGTTAGACGCTTATCTTAATATTCAGAAGATACGCTTGGGGGAGCGCTTAGCGTTCTCGATTGAAACACACGAGATTAGCGATTTGCAGGTGATTCCACCGTTCTTGATTCAACCTTTGGTCGAGAATGCACTTACGCACGGTATCGAACCCAAAGCGGCGGGTGGCCAAGTGAATATTCGTATTACTCAACAAGCCGAGCAGCTAAAAATTGAAGTGGCTGATAATGGCGCAGGGCTGAAAACGCCTTCTGCGAATACGGGTCACGGTGTTGGGTTAAGCAATATTCGTCAAAGAATCGAAACCCTTTATGGTGATAAGGCGAGCCTAACGATTACTGAACACGCTGAAGGCGGGGTCGTGTCGACTATCTTGTTACCGCTGACTGATGCAGTTGTCTAGAATTGCAGACCAGAAAGCACAGAACAGTGACGAAAAATAGACGATTTACAGTGTGAATTTAAAGGACTAACCATGAATAACCCAGCAATACAGCCGAGCGTAACGGCGATTATCGCAGACGATGAAGCACTGTTAAGGCATCACTTAGACAAGAGCCTTGCTGAGGTTTGGCCTGAGCTGGAGATCGTCAGTAAGGCACAAAACGGTTTGGAGGCGATGCAAAGTATTCAGCAGCTTAAGCCCGACGTGGCTTTTCTCGATATTCGTATGCCAGAGCTGGATGGAATCTCGCTGGCGAAGCAACTCAACAAGCTAGATTCACCGCCATTGATTGTGTTTATTACGGCTTATGACGAATACGCAGTTAAAGCCTTTGAACACAATGCGATGGATTATTTGCTAAAACCAATCAATGAAGAGCGTTTACTTGCCACATGTCAGAAGGTTCAAACACGCTTGTCGAGCAACCAAACGCAATCAGGTAGTACACCAGAACAGCCCGACATCGCGGCACTAATGAGTCAGCTTCAACAGTTATCACAATCGACTTCTCAGCAAACGCAGCCTCCTTATCGACCGCAGCAAAAGCACCTCACATGGCTCAAAGCCAGCCTTGGGGAAGATATCCACCTGATTGCCGTCGATGATGTGGCGTATTTCAAAGCCGAAGACAAGTACGTGTCTATATTTAAGAAGGGTCAAGAGGGTGCATTAGAAGAGTTTATTCTTCGCGTGTCGCTAAAAGAGTTGATTGCCCAACTCAATCCTGATGAGTTTTGGCAGATCCACCGTTCAGTGGTGGTGAAAGTCTCCGCTATTGATAAGGTGAAGAAAGGCCTTTCTGGTCAGATGTCGGCATATGTGTCAGGGGAAAAGCTACCGATCAGCCGTGCCTCGCAAGCGTTGTTTAAGGGTATGTAGAGAACTGGCTGAAATTTATGTAGCTTATTGATTTTAAATAGATGTAGTTAGCGAGTCTAAAATCGATTTAATAGGCTCTTATCTAAATGCCTATTTAAATGAGCACAGCGATCTTACATAACGATTGGTGATTTATAAAATAAAGATCCAGATCACAAAGATACTCATCAGGTTCAATATTAAATAATAATCGTTAGCTCAATCTGTATATTGTCGATGAATGACATTAAGAGGTTGTTATGAAAACATATTATTTAGCGACGGCTCTATGCCTCACCTTAGTTGGCTGTAGCTCAACATCAAAAACTACCGAAACGCCAATCCAGCCGGATCCGGCATGGACTTCAGGCCAACTAGAAAATGGCCTTACTTATCATGTTTATCCAGATCATGAAGAATCCGTATCTGTTCGTTTAGTCGTGCACGCCGGTTCGATTCAAGAGACTTCTCAACAAGAAGGCTACGCGCACTTCTTGGAACACATGGCATTCAATGGCAGTAAAAACTTCTCTCAGAACGATGTGATTCGTCTATTCGAAGACGCAGGCGCTAGCTTTGGTGCTGATATTAATGCCTACACTTCTTATGAAGAGACGGTCTACCAGTTAGATTTGCCAGATAACATCCAATTGCAGTCTGCTTTGACGTGGATGCGTGACATTGGTGATGGCCTGGATCTATCAAGTTCAGAAGTCGAAAAAGAAAAAGGCGTGGTTCTTGGTGAGTTCCGTATGGCTCGCCTCGATGATAAGTCATTCGGAGATATATATTATGATTACTTCGTTGAAGGCGGCCCGTACGAATCGCAAGATGCATTAGGGACTAAATCGTCGATCGTGAATGCTACTCCTCAAGGCATCAGCAACTTTTATCAGACTTGGTATCAACCTCAAATAGTTGAGCTGGTCGTTTCTGGTGATGTGGACATCAAAACTGTGATTCCACTTATTGAAGAAAAGTTTTCTAGCTGGGAGCGTGGCGATACGCCGAGACCAGAGAAACAGAAAACGACCTCATTCAATGAAGATGATTATGTTGAGTACGCAGGAAGAGAAGCGCCAAGCATCACTCTGACGTTTAACCGCGGTTCAAATATAGTTGAAAATCATGCTCAGCAGAATCAACGCAGGTTAGATGAAACCGCTCAGCAATTGATTCAACGACGATTAGAAGCGGTGTTCAATGATGCCGCGTTCCCGACTCAATGGATTGCATCTGATAGTTATCGAATGGGCGCTTTTTACTATTCGTCAATAAGTGTTGGGTTTCCGGCTGGAGACCGTGAAGTTATCCAACAAGATCTGCTTTCTACATTGGCATCATTGCGTGATTTTGGTGTTTCGGAAACGGATATTGCTGGCGAACTGTACTACTATCAAGACTTGCTGGATAACATCGAGCATAACTGGGATAAAATGGACAGTGTTGAACACGCGAATTACAAAGTGAGTGCGTTAGTCAATGATCGAATAGTCCAATCACAGAAAGATTATCAAGCAAGCTTGGAAGCTTTCATCGCTAACTTGAGCCTTGAAGTGATTAACGACAACATCAAGAATCTACTTTCTGATGATTACTTTATTGTTATTGGGATGGATGACAATGAAGACAGAACAGCGGTCATTAACTCTCTAGATAGCTTAAAAGCCACGTATAGCGAGGCGGGAATTCCGCCGCTTGCGATAGGAACAGCCAGTGCTTTTGCTGTACCTAGCTCGCAAGGCGAGGTTGTACTTGCTGAACAAATGTCTATTGACCCATACATCCAAAAGTGGACGTTAAGCAATGGCATCGACATGTGGTACCTGCGTGATTATGAGGCAGGTGATGATGTTGGGGTGATGTACATGAGCCTCGGCGGAAAAGCCGCTTTGGATCCGAGCTTGTACCCAGCTGTTGAGGTTGCGTTACCTACCTTCGCTCGAAGTGGTGTCGGTGAGTTTACGGGCTCTGAGCTTTTAGCGTACTTTGATCGTGAAAATATTAGCGCCGATTCTTTCATTGGTAATACTCGTCATGGTATTGAATTTAATATCAATAAAGACGGACTTAAAGATACGTTTGCTGCGCTTTATACCTTCATAACTGCGCCTAAAATTGTTCCCGAGCAGTTAGAGGCAGTGAAACAGGAGTTTGTACAAGGTCAAGAATCTTTCTTGAGCAGCCCTGTCGGTCAGTTTGAGCGCGCAAGAAACCAGAATATCTATCGTCAAGACAGTGGCCACCTCTTTGTTGATAAAGAACGTGTTGAAGCGGTTTCTGTGGAAGACGTCGCTAATCTTCATCAGCAATTGTTTGGTCAAATGAGGCATAACCAATTGGTGATCGTGGGTGACATCGACCCAAGTGAATTAAAGCCTTTGGTTGAGCAATACTTGGCTTCGATTCCATTAGAAAAAGCTGAGGTTCCTGAATTTAAGGTGGCTTACAAGCAGCCATCTGAATCACGCATTGATTTAGCGATCAACAATGTGAATAGTGCAGAGTACATCTTACGAGTCATCTCTGAACCTGAAGCCGAAACCGACCAAGGCGTAACGGCAAAAGATATCTTCACGGAAAACTTGCTAGAACGACTGCTGGCGGCTCGTTTAGATGCTTATATTCGTGAAGAGTTGAGCTTAGATTACTCGCCATATACGTATTCATCATCCGCAGATAGTGAGCTGAGTGGTGAGTGGGTTATCGGGGCGATGGTAGCGCCGGAGAACGTTGACCAAGTCGAAGTGGCGATCGATAAAGTGATTGCAGACCTTTTACAAGGCGTCTCTGAAAAGGAAATGCACGCAGTCGTGAAACAGTTTGAAGCGGACTTCACACCTCTCGAGATGAGCTCTATTGACCAAGCATGGTACCTGTCTCGTTATTTACTTCATGGTTACGATATCGAAGCTTTGTCTCAAGTTGAGCGAGTGGCGAGGTCGATTACTGCGGAAGACATGAATCAACTTGTCCAACGCATCTTTGGTGAAGATAGCCGCAAGGTTAAGAACATCATGCGTCCTAAAGCCTAAAGCCTAAAGCCTAAAGCTTGAAACCAACAGAAAGAGACAACTCAAAGCCAAGCGAGCACCGCTTGGCTTTCTTGTTTTCCCACCATTTATAACGTCTATGCCTCACCTGTTGTTAAGCCGTTTTAGATCTATGTAAATCTAAATTTTGAGATCGCTTAATCGGTTGCATCGTATCATTTTCTAAAAAAATGTTTTAAATCAAGACAGCGTTTCATTTGTATTGTAGATTGACGATCTACGAGAATGTTGTTTGGATATTAGATTGCTTAAACTGGGTACCCGATTAGTCTTAATGTTGTTTTTACTGAGCTTTGGCTTAGTGAATTCTAACGGCTATTCGTTTCCTTCTAAGCCATTTCAAATATACTCGGCTCAAGAGCAATCTTCACAGAATGATCTTTGTAAACAAGCTGATACGGATAATCCGTCGAGCTACTTAGAGTGCGATAAGGCTCAGTTTGGCACCGTGCCTTCTGGTGACAGTTCTAACTATCACGACACCGAATCAAGCCTTCAAGCAGCAAACTTCAGACGTATGCTCAGTAACGAGCAAGAAAGCGTGGCCGATCTTGAGCCTGCTTATCATCTACTGATTGACTTCTCTCCCCCCTCAATACTGGCTTCCCTGCTCTTCAACACGCCGTTGTTGGATTCCAAGCTGCACTGGACCAGCATTGTGAGTTCTCCGTCTTCCCGGCTTTCGGGGTGGAAAGAGGGCAACATCCAATACTCGCATTTCCGAGAACTTCTTAGCTAATCGTTTGACCCTAAATTGGTCGTATCGATGGTCGCCTAGTGCCCATTGAACTCGCCAGTTAACCAAGACAAACATAGCGACATCAGCTTTAGCATCACTATCTTTCAATCAGCTTGTTCTGGTCGTGATTAGCCATCGCTCGTGTTCGCAAAATATTAGACATACCAATCGTAGTAAATAACTGGTCACCCTAGCTGGTTAAAATGCTCGATCACTGCTTTTTTCTGGTGCTATTTTTGAGCACGTATTTACGGTGATTGGTAGAAAGAAGAGATCTTGACTGTGAAAAAACGCATTCAAAGAAAACAAATTAACCACTACTCAAAGTGGAAATACGCGGTGCTTATCGCCACCATTATCATCATGGTTCTGAGTGCTTTACCTTCTTGGTATGGCGAGAATGCGTCGGTTCAAATTAACAACCGTTCTGAACAGACCATCGATGCTAGCCAAATTATCCAATACCTTGCGAGCGAAGGCATTCAAGCCAAATCGGCATTTCAAAAAGACCAACGTTTAGTCGTGATCTTGGAAGACGCAGAACAACAAGCGAAGGCTAAAGAGGTGCTGAATGAGCGCCTATTGGATAACGCGACGGTTGCACTAGCGATGGAGCCAGCAGCTCCGAAATGGCTGACTGACATGGGCTTCGCACCGATTCAGCTAGGCCTTGATTTACGTGGTGGTGTGCAGTTCCTGTTAGAAGTAGACATGGAACCGGTTTACCACGCACAAGCGCAATCTGTAGTCGATGAAATCACCAGCCAAGTGCGTTATGCACGCGGTAAAGTGGTGAACAACCAAGTTGAGTTTAACTTCCGTACTGATGCCGATTTCGAGAAAGCACAGAAACTGATTCGCGAAGAGTTCCCACAATGGCAACGTGACCGTTCAGATAAATCGCTAACGTTAACTCAGTCTGAAGAAGAGCAAAGAACGCTACGTAATCTAACGGTTCAACAAAACCTGCAGATCATGCGCAGCCGTATTGAAGAGCTAGGCATCACTGAGGCATCGATTCAACGCCAAGGTGAAAGCCGTATCCGTATCGAATTACCGGGTGTACAAGACCCTGCAGCTGCGAAAGACGTGATTGGTGCTACGGCTTCATTAGCGTTCTACTCTGTGTACGACAACGCAACGCGCAATACTCAAACTCTGAAAGATTCAGATGGTAATCGCGTAGTGGTTGCTCGCAAAGCAGTGCTGAGCGGTGAACACATTATCGATGCACGCAGTGGCATTGGTGAAATGGGCAGTGCAGAAGTAAACATCACGCTTGATTCTTCTGGTGGTAAGAAAATGTCTGAGTTTTCTCGCCATAACATCGGCAAGCCAATGGCGACCGTTTACAGCGAATACAGCCGTGACAGAGCCGGTAACAGCGAAAAAACCAGTGAAGTGATCAGTGTGGCGAACATCCAATCTCAACTGGGTAGCCGTTTCAGAATCACAGGTGCAGGCAGCATGGCAGAAGCACAAGAGCTTGCTCTACTGCTACGTGCAGGTTCATTAACTACGCCTGTTACCATCATTGAAGAGCGTACCATTGGCCCATCTCTGGGTGCTGAAAACGTAACGAATGGCTTTGCTGCTTTGGCTCTTGGCCTTGGTCTGACTCTCACGTTTATGGCGCTATGGTACCGCCGCCTTGGTTGGGTCGCGAACTGTGCATTGGTAGTTAACATGACCACGTTGTTTGGTTTGATTGCCTTGCTACCGGGTGCGGTGTTAACTCTGCCGGGTATTGCGGGCTTGGTACTGACCGTCGGTATGGCGGTAGACACTAACGTGCTTATCTTCGAGCGTATTCGAGACAAGATGAAAGAAGGGCGCAGCTTTGCTAGCTCTATCGACCGTGGTTTCGATAGCGCATTCTCGTCAATTTTCGATGCTAACGTCACTACCATGATCGTTGCTGTGGCTCTATATACCATTGGTAATGGACCGATTCAGGGCTTCGCTCTGACACTGGGCTTAGGTCTTCTAACCAGTATGTTTACGGGCATTTTTGCTTCACGAGCGATCATCAATTTGGTTTGGGGGCGTGACCAACGCCACGATGTAAGGATTTAAGCATGAGTACTTCAAAAATGACTATTTCAGACCGCTATTTTTCAAATAGCTATATTTCGGATAAGAATATGACTCGCCTTCGTAAGGTGATGTCTGCGATATCTATTGTGCTGTTCATGAGCTCTGTGATGCTGGTGGCGGTGAAAGGTTTTAACTGGGGCTTGGACTTCACAGGTGGTGTGGTTGCCGAGGTTCAGCTCTCTGATCAAGTCACCAAAGATGCGTTAAAAACAAAACTTGATACAGCTTTCCAACAAGACGTGCAAGTGGTTGGTATGGCAGAACAGGATCGCTGGACAATCCGTTATAGCCAACTGACAGACGCTCCACAGCCAAACTTAGTGGATGCTTTGTCTTCTGTTAGCGACCAAGTAAAAGTGCTTAACAGCAGCGTGGTTGGCCCTCAAGTTGGTCAAGACATGGTTGACCAAGGTGGCTTAGCGGTATTGGTGTGTTTCCTAATGATCATGCTGTACCTGAGTGTACGTTTTGAATGGCGTTTAGCACTCGGCGCCCTAGCCGCAATCATCTATGACGTGACGCTTATCTTGGGTCTGTTCGCTTTTACTCAGTTCGAGTTCAACCTGACTGTGTTAGCGGCTGTGTTGGCGATTTTAGGTTATTCATTGAATGACTCGATCATCATTGCCGACCGTGTTCGTGAAATGCTGCGTGGTAATCCAAATGGTGACACTGATAACCTGCTTAACGAATCGGTTAAAGCGACCTTCTCACGCACCATGGTGACCTCAGGTACAACCCTAATCACCGTATCTGCGCTTTGGCTACTTGGTGGCGCTGCGCTGCAAGGTTTCGCGATTGCACTGGTTGTAGGTATTGTCAGCGGTACGTGGTCTTCAGTTTCAGTAGGTATCACACTGCCTAAGTTACTTGGTCTACAGCCTTGTCACTACCAAGTGAAAGCGCCGGTAGAAGTTGAGGGTGAGTACCCTTAGTCAAGCTAAGCTAGCTTATGCACGGTAGGCCGATTTACTTACGCTATTAACCGAAACCAATAATGAAAGCCCCTGAACTCACTTAGCCCCCTAAGTAAGCTCAGGGGCTTTATTTTTTTATAAGAGTCAACTGGTTAGAGAAAAGTGAGCCTATTTCAAAAAACGATGGATTGAGCAGGCAAGCCCTCATGATATGAAGTATGTTTAGATGACGTTAGTAGAAATGAGGCAAGGGAATGAAATATCGACATCAATGTCATGTAGGCGACCATGGTGATGCACTGAAGCATCCAGTATTGAGTGCACTTGTTCAGTCATTAATGCAGCAGCATTCACGCCTCAATGTTATCGACACGCACTCAGGTACAGGGTGTTATGACCTCACCACCGCACCAAGTAATCACGCCGGTGAGTTTGCTGAAGGGGTCGGGTACTTGTGGCGCAATAAGGCTTATCTTCCTCCGGCATTCGCTTCTTTTATGTCGGTACTGGAATACTACAATCCGAATCAACTTATCTCTTTGTATCCGGGTTCTGCCGCCATCACTTACCAACAAGGTCGCAGCCAAGATAGTTTCTATTTTTCAGACATTCAGCAAGATGAAGCTGATTTACTGCAAACCAATATTGAGAAGTTACAATGTAACCTAGATATTTCAAGCAAGCTTACGATTAGCGCAGGTGATGGGCTTAAAGCGTTACCTGATGACGTTGCTAAACATGACAACCACCATCTGATTGTTATCGACCCACCCTATGAAACCGATTCAGAATATCTCGCGGTGATTGATGCCTTGGTTAAGGCGTATCAGCAATCTGAGAAGGTATCTGCACTAATTTGGTACCCGCTCTACACGGATGACAAGAGCTCACTGATTTTGAACCATTGTGTGACCGCAGTGAAAGATGGTTTGCTGCCAAGTCCGATTAAGTCGGAGCTTCGCCTTCGAGATCCTAAGGGTGATGATCGCCTGATCGGTAGTGGTTTACTGTTGTTCAATCCTCCCCAAGGCATTGCGGGAACGGTCGCAGATACGCTCGATTATTTACACAGCCAACTCGCGACTAATGGTGAAGGTTACTGGCAAATGAGAAGTTTATAGATCTGATTTTTATGGGTTTTATGATGGTTTTCTAGACATCACTCACTAAATCACTGTTACCTATGTGGTTTAAATTGACCAAACGCTAACTTTTATCGATTGATTAATTGCAGTGAATCATTTAAAAATAGAATATCAATGCGCACAAGTGCATAATGGCTCATAAGTTAAATAATTACCCCTAATTAATATCAGATTGTGGTTTACCCCCTAAACTGCATAAGGCTCGCACTAGTCACGCGAGCCTTTCTTTTGCCTGAAGGAAAATCTAAGGCAGTTCTATCAATTTAAGATTCACTACAACACTGGATAATCGATGTAGCCTTTTTCGTTGCCGCCGAACAGAGTGGCGCCATCAAGTTCTGATAGTTCGCTGCCGTTTTGTAGGCGTGATACGAGATCTGGGTTGGCTACGAATGGGCGACCAAATGCCACGAGATCAGCATAGCCTTTGCTTAACACTTCTTCGGCGCGTTGTGGTGTGTAGTTGCCTGCGACGATGATAGTGTTGGAGAATTGCTCCCTTAGCTCTATTCGGAAGCTTTCAGGGATAACCGGTGCATCATCCCAGTCGGCTTCTGATAGGTGCAGGTAAGCTATGTCTCGATCTTGAAGTGCCTTCGATGCCTCTAAAATCGTTGGTACGATATCTGGGCAGTTCATGTCTTTGAAGGTGATGAACGGCGCCAAGCGCACACCTACTTTATCGGCACCTATCTCTTCAATCACAGCATCAACCACTTCAATCAGGAAGCGAAGGCGGTTCTCACGGCTTCCACCGTAGTTGTCGGTGCGTTTGTTTGAATTGGTTCTTAGGAACTGATCAATCAGGTAGCCATTGCCACCGTGTATTTCCACTCCGTTGAACCCTGCCTCGACTGCTTTTTTCGCTGAGTTAGCAAAATCTTGAACCACTCGATCGATGTCTGCTTGGGTCATTTCTCTTGGCTGGATGCAATCCACCATGTTGCCGTTTCCATTCTCATCAGAGATCCAAACCTGAGTTTCTATTGGAGCCAAAGCGGACGGTGCTATCGGCAGTTCGCCTTTTTGAAAGGTAGGGTGAGACACGCGGCCTACGTGCCATAGCTGGCAGAATATCGCGGCACCTTGTGCTTTAGCTGCTGTGGTGACTGACTTCCAACCTTCGATTTGTGCATCGGTGTAAACTCCGGGAGTGAATGAGTAGCCTTGAGAGTCGTCTGATATCTGCGTTGCTTCGGTTATGATTAGCCCTGCACTTGCGCGTTGTTGGTAATAGGTTGCCATCATGTCGTTTGGCACGTTTCCAGGTTGGCTAGTACGAGCGCGTGTCATGGGTGCCATAACCACGCGGTTTTGTAGTGCTAGGCCTTTCAGTTCTGATGCTTCGAATAATTTGTTCATGGTTTCTACCTTGTTTTAATGCTGTGATCTTTCGTTTTTTATTGGGGCTTATTTGCTTTCTGCTGGGCTGAAAATAGAGTTGCTTTGTGGCCTCCCCGCTCGGTTGGCTTTCGCAATAAGCAGCAAACCAATAACAGGGACAACAACGGCTGCGAATGGAATCATGCCTGCGCCTAGTTGGCTGTCGAGTACCATGCCGCCAAGGAATCCACCAAAGGCATTGGCTAAATTAAACGCTGAGATATTCGCGGTTGCTGCTAGCTCTTGCCCTTCGCCACCGTTGTTCATCACTCGAAGTTGCATTGCTGGAACGTTCGCAAATGATGCAATACCAAAGACAAATACCGCTGCAACGAATAGGATTTTGTTGTCTACCACAAGGCCAACTACAACCAATGACACGATCATTGCAACGGCCCAAAACATTGAAGCTTTGCCTAGGTTTTTATCTGAAGAGCGTCCGCCCAAGGTGTTACCGATGATTAAGCCGACACCCACAATCACTAAGATCCAAGTAACAGACTCGTGACCGTAGCCGGTGATGTGCATAGCGATTGGCGCAAGGTATCCGTATAGCGTCATGAAGCCAGACCAAGCAAAAGCAGTGATTGCCAAGCTGATCAGCAGCATTGGGTTTTTGAACGCTAACAGCTGAGTTTTGATGTCTTTTGCTTCACTGTGACCAGTCGATTTGATTGACGTTAGAATAGAAATCATCGCAATCGTGCCAAGTGCAGCCACGGTAAAGAAAGTGGTGTGCCAGCCGAATTGCAAGCTAACCCAAGTACCCGCTGGAACGCCAAGAACGTTAGCGAGTGTTAAGCCTGCGAACATTTGGCCAACGGCACGACCTGCCATTTTTTCAGACACTAAGTTGGTTGCAACAACCGCACCGATACCATAAAAAGGGCCTTGCACTAAGCCTGCGATAACACGGCTGGCAAGTAGAAGTGGGTAGCTAGGAGCAAGGGCTGATAAGACATTACCGATGATGAACAGTGCCATTAAGCCAATCAGCACTATCTTCTTATTAAAGCGCGCAAGGTAGATTGTTAAGATCGGGCCGCCGATAACGATAGCCAATGCGTAAGCACTGATTAGGTATCCGGCTTGACCTTCGGTGATCGAAAGGGATGTGGCAATTTGTGGAAGGATGCCTGCAATAACAAACTCAGCGGTGCCAATTGCAAATGCTGCGAGTGTCAGTATCCAAACTTGGAATGGCATCTTTTCTTGTGTCATGGCTTTTGATTTCATAATGAGTTACCTATGTAAATTCTTGTTTGTTAGGACGTTGAGATAAACACCCTAACGATTGTTCTTTATGTTTTTGCGGGGTGTTAGCCGAGTAGAGCGCCGCCGTCGATGTCGATGATTGACCCTGTTACGTATGGGTTGTTAATCGCGAATAGGTAACCCATAGCCACCTCTGAAGGCTCGCCAACCTTACCTGCGGGTAGATTCTTTTTGGCGTTGTCGTACATGCTTGCACGAGCAGAGTCGTCCATGTTTTTGTAGGCTTCCGTCATGGTCAGGCCGGGGCTAACGGCATTGACGCGAATGGGTGATAGCTCTTTCGCCAGTATTTTGGTTACGCTTTCTAGCGCGGCGTTGATGGCGGTTTTTACGTAAGTGCCAGCCACTACTTTGCGAGACAACATGCCTGTCGTGAGCGTGATAGAGCCGTTTGGCGTCATGTAGCGTGAGGCATGTTTTGCTACGTTTAAGCTGCCCCAAAACTTAGTGTCAAAAGCTGTCTTAGCGTCTGCGGTTGCTACGTCTGTTACTTTTCCTGCGGGAGCGGATGAGCCAGCCGTTACGATTAAGTGATCAAACACGCCAATCGATTCGAAGTATTCACAAATTGACTTTTCATTGCTGATATTAAGGCCTGTATGTCGGCTAGCGACGTGCACTGTGTTGTTTTCGTTTCTCAATTTCATCGCGAGTGCTTTACCGATGCCTGATGTGCCACCAATGATGACGAAAGTGCGCTGCTCTTGATTAGTCGATTCGTTAGTCATGCTCTGAATTCCTGCGTTGTTCTGTTGATGTTTGTCATTATATGTATTCGACTAAATTTGATAATTGTCTAAAATATAAATTCATTATTCGGATAATCTGAATAGTGTGGCTAAGTGTTGAGATCGAGCATTAAGATCGAGAAGTAAGACGAAGAGACGGAAGCGAGAATCGTATGGATAAGTTTTCAGATATGGCGATGTTCGTCAGTATTGTTAAGCATCACGGGTTAGCGGCGGCTGGGCGCGAACTGGGTTTATCACCTGCGACCATGACAGCAAGGCTTCAAGCGCTGGAAGAGCGATATGGTGTGAAGTTGTTGAATCGAAGTACGCGCCATGTGTCTTTAACCGACTCTGGCGAGCTGTATCACAAGGCGTGTCTGGAGATATTGGATAATGTCAGTGAGGCCGAAAACCTGATCCAAAATGGCGTCAAAGAGGTCAAAGGTCCACTCAAAATCGCCGCGCCGAAAGACATCGGAAAGCAGTACATTCTTCCGATTCTCTCTGAGTTCTGTCAGCAATATCCCGACGTGATCCCTTACCTCTACTTGAACGATAACCTCTCGAACATTGCTGAATCTGGCATGGATATCGTGGTCCGTTATGGTGAATTGGTCGACAGCAGTTTGATATCCAGACGCTTGTCACCAAGCCGACGTGTGCTGTGTGCTTCTCCTGAATATCTTGCCAAGCATGGAACACCGTTAACACCACAAGATTTGGTAGATCACGATTGTTTAGCCATGCTGCGCAGCAATGAAGAGCTCAAGACATGGCACTTCCAAGATCATGATATGAAGAAGTCGATTACTGTTGTTCCAAAGCGATTTTCAGACGATGGCGAAGTGATTCGCTACTGGGCATTAAAAGGCGAGGGCATTGCTCTTAAATCGGTACTGGATGTGCAAGGCGACATCAATAACCAGCGCCTTGTGACGCTGCTTAATGGCTACATGAAGAACTTCAACACCGCGATGTCGGTGTCGAGTGCCGATTTGAATGTGGTGTACATCAGCAAGAAATATCAGCCCAAGCGTATCCGGTTGTTTCTTGATTTCTTGTTTGAGCGGTTTGGCGATTTGGTTGAAAAGTCTAGTTAGATTAGCCGAGAAGCAGCGCATGACAGATCTCTCGAACTCAACACCCGGGTACGGACAGAGAACATTGAACTGGTTATGATACGACCAACATAAGGATGTGATTGGAGAGAAAAATGAAAGTCGTCGGAGATACGGTTATCCAACCTTTTCACAAGGCAACCTGCCATTGCGGTGCGGTTGAACTAGAGTTCAGCTTACCTAACGGGATAGAAAAACCACGCCGCTGTGATTGCTCTATCTGTCGTCGCAGGGGAGCGATTGTGGGCTCTGTTGCACTGGACGGCATCAAGATCCTCAAAGGTGCGGAGCATCTCAAGCTTTATCAATTCAATACCAACACCGCAAAGCATTATTTCTGCTCAAACTGCGGCATCTATACCCATCATCAACGCCGTTCTAGCCCAAATGAATACGGTTTTAACATCGGCTGTTTGGAAGGGGTAAACCCTTTTGATATTGGTGATGTGGTGACCAACGATGGTGTCAATCATCCAGCTGATCGTTAATTTATTGAGCATAAAAAAGGAAGGAATTATGTCTGAATACGGAGCGATCATTCGCTGGAAAAAAGCAGAAGATGAAGTCTTTAGCGACAATCAATACAGTCGAGGTCATACGTGGGAGTTCGATGGTGGTGTCACTGTGCCTGCTTCGTCCTCTCCACATGTTGTGCCACTGCCGTTTTCGGTGGAAGCGAATGTTGATCCAGAAGAAGCGTTTATCGCGGCACTTTCTAGCTGCCATATGCTGACGTTTTTGGGCATTGCCGCAAAGCAGAAGTACGTGATCGACTCCTATGTCGATGATGCGATTGGTGTGCTGGAAGAAGATGAATCTGGCCGCTCATCGGTCACTAAGGTGACTCTGCGCCCTAAAATTGTGTTTTTAGGTACCAAAAAGCCCACCGCCAAGCAGCTCGACAAACTGCACCACTTGGCGCACAAAAACTGCTTTATCGCGAACTCGGTAAAAACGGACATTGTGGTAGAAACTAAAGCGTAAACCACACACGTTAACATCCAAAAACCGCGAGGTTGCTTAGTGCATCACTGGCGGTTTTTTTGTGTCTGTGTAATCCTACGTACGGTTTTAATTGAGTGACAGTTAGAAAGTTTTGAGAGATAGGTAGAGAGCTCTTGAATGGTAGGAATAGATTGATTAGCAGAGAGTTATGTTTAGCGTCCCATTGAATAGTTTTGTACATCGTGTGAGTGATAAAAGCCAAGTGATGGTGAATGCTGCGGAATGTGGATGTCAGTTGAAACGAGTTCGTCGTTCGCGTAATTGGCTGTTGGTCGCTCAAGAGTATCAACTCGTTGAATTTAAAACGATGTTAACCCATGAAAAAGACGGTTGGATAGCAATTGCAATCGACAAAGTGCTGCCTAAACCCGTGGTGTGTTTGGCATCTCTGTTGGCCGCTACACCTTCAATGACTGTGGCTCAGCTGGTGATGGAATCTGGATGTTCAATGGCCGAAGCAAGACGTGCTATTGATGAACATGAAGGTCTGTAGGCGTATTCAAATCGTGTGAAAAGAGAATTGCGAGCAGCAAAAAGCCCGTAACGATATTGCGCTGGAAAACGTCATATCGTTACGGGCTTTATCATCTGTGCTGCTGTTAAGCTAAGCCATGCGGCTGATGAAGCATTGAATCGATTAAGAGTTCGCTACTTTTACACGAATCGTGTTTTTGCCAAGCTTTGACAAGTTCAGCTTGTTTAGTGCCGCTTTAGCTTCTTCTTGCTCTGGCATTTCAACAAAAGCGAAGCCTTTTGAGTCGCCAGTTTCTTGGTCTAAAACTAGGCTGCACTCTTTTACTGAGCCAAACTCAGAAAATAGCACACGGATGTCTTGCTCAGAGGTAGAGCGCGATAGGTTACGAACTAGAAGTTTCATAATAAACCTTGAATATGAATTTACGCCGAGCATTGTCGCACACTTTCATGCTCACCCTCACAAATAATTACTCTAATCATTTCTTTGGTAATGTGTCGCTCTATTTACCGATTAAGCGAGCTGTTTACCTGCTAGCCGCGGTTTATCGTGATATCTGACACGAATCCATGCTCTGTGCTGGTCAACGCCTGTTGTAGCATCTGAGCGGCTTCTTGCGCGGTCATAAAGCTCGAGGTATCCATGCCTTTACCGCTTGTATTCCAAAACTCGGTCGCCATTCCTCCAGGGTAAACCGCCACGATTTTCATCGGGTGACCTTTTAGCTCTAACCTTACCGATTCGATAAAGCCTTTCACGGCCCATTTTGCCGCGCAGTAGGTGGACTCTTCAGCTTTAGCACCTTGTGCCGCCGTCGACATCACCACAGCGATGGTGACCGATTGATCTTTGTAGCGCTGTACAAGCTCGCGAATCAAAAAGATCGAAGACTCAATATTGTTCTTCAGCATGTCGCTGATGATGGTTGGATCTTGCTGTTCTATCTTACCGAAGTACCCACTGCCAGCGCTGTGGATCACCAGCTTCGGCATTTCAGGTAACGCATCCAATAACTCGCTCACTGAGTGCGGGTCACAGAGATCACACGCTTGGCTAATGGTATTCGCAGGTAGGCCTTGCGCCACTTCTGCTAAACGTTGTGCATTGCGACCTGTAATGGCTACGCGCTGAGCGTCGGTGTTAGCATATTGTTTCGCGAGAGCTGCGCCTAAACCGCTGCTTGATCCGGTAATTAAAATCATACTGTCTTCAATTTGTAGAGTTGATTCGAGATAGTAAGGGGCTAGGCTAAGATTTTCTGAGATCTATGGCTAAAGTTGATCGATAGCCTGGTTGATAGCCTGGTTGATAGCTTGGGTGATCGGTTGAGCCGTAGGGGAATAAGAGTGTGGGGAAAGTCGTTAAGAATCGACTGGTTTGGTCAGAAATAACACAGCCAAAAAGTAGCAGAACTAACAAGTAAAAGCGCCGGCATAGAGCCAGCGCTTTTGAGTAATCATAAGTGATTATTCGTCGTCGAACTGTTTGATCGTGAACGCGTCTTCGATTCGGTTAAGCTCTTCTTGTTCTTTCACTCGCTTCTCTTCTTGCAGAGTCGCTCTCGTTTCGTTGAAACGTTTTTTCTCTGACTTAGTCAGGAATTTTACAGCTTTTTTGTTGGTCAGTGCGTAAGCAACTACGTCTTCACCTTTTTCTCTGCGGTCGTTTACGCGTTGTGAGAAACGTTCATTGTCGCGAGCTTTACGCTCCGCTGAGGTCAACTTGCTCATGCTTTAAAGCCTTTTCAATTATTCATGGTAGGGAATCTACGCTTAGCGAAACAAATGGGGACTGCTTAGTGTCAGTCTAGTCCATTTGTATGCTGGTGGCGCATCTTAGCACAATGGCTTGAGCATGCAGGTATGCTATTCGAGGGATCAAACAAAACAGCCCACAATTTTCGTTGTGGGCTGTTTTGTTACGTACTGTAGATGTAGTCATCGATTTAAAACTAAGAATCAGAAACGGCAGTTACATCAAATCTTCTCGATGTATAAGATGACATCTCCGACTTTAAAGCCAAACTTAGACATCTCAGTCTTGTTGAACAAGCGTTTATCGTCCATTAAGAACATCCAATCATCGAGCACCACTTCATAGGTGCTGCCGTCTACTTCAATTTCTAGATCATATTTCCAATACAGCGCAGAACCTTGGGTTTCACCATAAGCGGTTCCAACGACATCGTTGGCAGTCCCAGAATAGGTGTTTTCGCCCGTTTTGATCAGATTCCAAACGCGAGTTGAGCGCTCGCCATCAGCAAAAGAAAACCACTCTTTTATTTCTCCGTTGTCACCGTCCCAAGTCGCGATCAGTTTGGCATCAAAGCGGCGCAGTAAGTTACCAGAGCGGTCTAGCACCATGCCGTAGGCCATTAGCTCGCCATTAAAAAAGGTTTCAAGCTTGAGCTCTGGCGTTGTGTCGACATGGTCTTCTAAACTTGCAGAGCCACAGCCCACTAGCCAAGTGAGTGAAAAAAATGCCAGAGCAAATTTTATTATTGTTGTTTTTGGATTCATTTGTTCAAACCTAAAAGTTGTTTACGAAGACCGGGTTCAGAGGTGTTTTCAGACAACCAAATCGCTAGAAAGGCTTCACCAAATTGCTTGTCTTGGATGGTGCCGATCGGTTGTTCATCGAAATAAAAACGACTTACGTTATCTTCAGCGACACGAATCGTGAGTGTGCTTCCTTCTTCCACGTTCGGCCACATCGCGTACAAGGGTTTCAACCAACGTTGAATGTTGCTGTCAGAGTAGCCAAGCTTGTTCCACTGATCTTCGGTAGCGTCTACGAGGTCTTTGCTATCGATAGAGCGGTAATACTCAAGCTTCAAAGCTCGTTCGGAGTTGGTTGGAGTCGCGTAGAATTCTGCCGAGTAGAGAGTCCAAAACAGGTAACTCATTTCACCCTCACCACGTTTGTTCAGATCATCGACAGCAGAGGCTCTAGCGTGTCCGGCAAATAACAGCGCAGCAAAGATTAACGGGAGAGTAATAAAGCTTAGAAGTGTGTTTTTTGCTTGCTGATGAGCGCGAACAATACCTCGCTCAGGTTTGAACGTTTGTGTCGGGTTGCGTGGATAAGCCATAAGTCACCTCGTTATTGCCATTTTAGGTTGTATTAAGTTGGAGTAGGCGGCCACCAGTAAGGGCAACAAAATCCCCCAACTTATTGCAAGGGCAGCAACTACCGATGCATCTGGCCAAGTAGTAAGAAGAGCACCTGCTTTGATGCCTCCCCAATAACTACTAGTACCTGCTACGAACCCTATGACAAACAAGATCACTTTCGAGCATTTTAAAAGCCAATTTAGGCTGTGGTTAAAACTGATTAAGAACATGATCCACAGGCAGACAAGCCACACCGGGAACCACGATTGATTCGCAATTTCAAAGTCGACGGCAAACACGCCGAAGTGGAGTAAGAGGCTATCAAGCAATAGCCCCAATGGTAATAAAATGAGTATCTTCAAATCGCTACTGCGAGTCGGTGATAGAAGGAAGTGAACCACTACAATCAGTGGTGTGACGAACGGGGCTTGCGCGGTAAAGAAAGCACTGCAAACCCAGGTCGCTTGAAACAGTACGAGATTAATAATCCAAAACCGCTTCATCTTTTTCTCCAAAGTAACGAGGTTTTCTTGCGACTACATGGTGAGTGCTGATCACGCGCTCTTTGAATGCGCCTTCACAGTAGCAGAAGTAGAAGGTCCATAAGCGTTTAAACTCTTCTGAATAGCCGAGAGACTCTAGCTCTTCCCAACTATTTTCAAAGGCGATGTTCCAATCATTCAGCGTTCGAGCGTAGTGCAGGCCAATGTCATCAATTTCTTGAACCACAAGGTCGGTGCTGGTCGCAAGGTGTTGGGTCATCACTGAAACAGAAGGTAGGCAACCGCCGGGGAAGATGTACTTCTGAATAAAGTCGACACCTTTGCGGTATTTGTCGTAACGGCTGTCAGCAATAGTAATTGCTTGAATCAGCATCTTGCCTGAGGGCTTAAGTAGCGAGGAACATTTTTCAAAGAAGGTTTGTAGATACTCATGTCCGACCGCCTCTATCATCTCGATCGAAACCAACTTGTCATACTCACCAGTGAGATTGCGATAATCCTCTTTGAGCAGGGTGATTTTGTCGGTTAAACCAAGCGCTTTTACTCTCTGTTCAGCAAGTGCATGTTGGGCATCTGAGATCGTGGTAGTGGTGACGTGGCAACCGTAGTGTTGCGCCATGAAGATGGCTAAGCCGCCCCACCCTGTGCCTATCTCGACCACGCTATCTTTCTCAGACAGTTCTAGTCGCTCACAGATGGTTTTCATTTTGTTTTGTTGAGCCTTCGACAAGGTTTCTGCGTCTTCGCTGTAGATTGCGGAAGAGTACTGCATCGAGCTATCTAAGAAGCGCTCATACAGCTCGTTGCCAATATCGTAGTGGGCGAGAATATTTCGCTTAGAGCCTTGCTCGGTGTTGGCATTCTTACGGCGCAGCAATAGGTTTTTGATGCGAGAAATCCATTGTGTCTTGTCATCAAGCTCATCCAATTGGGCTTGGTTACGAGCCATGATTTGAATCACACGCGTGAGGTTTGGGCTGGTCCATTTACCATCGATATAGGCTTCAGATGCCCCAATGCTGCCATTGATGACCACATCTCTAAAAAAGGTCGCATCATGAATCACGATTCGACCTTTCAAGTCTGCTTCTCGATCACCGAACACCGAATGCTGGTCGCGCTCAATGATCTCGAGCGTCGCGAATTGCAGGCTTTCTAACACCTTGAAGATTAAAGCTCGATATTTACAGTTGCTTGAAACAGCAACGGCTTTAGCTTGTTGTTCAATATTGTTGTTTTGTTTGGCAAGCTGTTCCATGTAAACCTCGCTGATAACTCATTCTAATATTTTGTGCCAACTAAGCTGAGTTCAGCTCCTTGATTGGAGCGAACCCAAGCTAGAAATGATTTCTGTTTTAAGCGCTTAAGATGTTGAGTCTGGATGCGCCACAAACGGTACTTTTTTCAGGAATAATTTGAGAGCCTGATAATAAATTCCCATCACGACTTTGATCGTCATCGCCGGAATCTTGAATACCGTTCGTCTAATGTTTGTCTTGGTTACTGACTGCTTCGTCAGGGCTAGTGTCGCATCGAAAAGCTTGTCGTCTCGGCGGCTTTCGATGTGAACTAACGTGCGTTTCGCTGGTGGCTTAATCTTCCAAAAATAAGTCATGTTCAAATCCATGAACGGCGAAACGTGAAACTCTTTTTTTACCTTCAATTCTTGGTGCATGTCGATGAGATAGTAGTGTCTTTCTCGCCAAGGCGTGTTACTCACCTCAGCCAACATGTACTTACAATCTCCAGTCTCGTCATAACAGAAGAAACAGTTGATTGGGCTGAAGTAGATGCCTAAACAGCGGCACTGAGCCAGCATCGTCACACGGTTTGAATCAGACCAAACCCCACCAAGTTGTTGCACTTTGGAAGCTATACGTTGCTTAAGTGATTTTGGTTCATCCGTGGTGACATTTTCTTTTTTTTCAGCGAGATAATCCGATTCGACAAAGCGAATCGGGTTGTACCAACGAGTTCCGAACAGCGCACTGCGCGCTGTGGTTTGGGGCAGCTCATCAAGATCTAACCCCATCATATACAGCTGATAGCTGAACTCATGAGTGATGTCGCCAAAGCGGCGATGTCTGACGTTACCCCAATAGATACCGCTGAGCTCTTCACTCTTTTCGGATGCGATCCCCATCTCGGGTGTCAGGGTTTGACTGTTCATAGCGCGGAACTCGTACTCAAATCTAAACCGAAGCGTTTGGTCACATCGAGTGCACTGTGGACACCGTCTTCATGGAAGCCGTTATACCAATAAGCGCCAGCAAAGTGCGTCTGGTTTTTGCCACAGATTTGCTCACGCTTGTGCTGAGCTTCGACCGTGTTCGAATTAAGTACCGGGTGATGATAAACAAAGCTGCGAATAATTTTTTCTGGGTCGATGGCTTCGCTTTGATTCAAGGTGACACAGAAGGTGTCTTGGCTTTCGATGCCTTGCAGAATGTTCATGTTGTACGTGACACAGGCAGGTCGTTTACTGTCGCCATCCAACATGTAGTTCCAGCTTGCCCAAGCCAGTTTTCTGTCTGGTAACAAGCGAGTATCGGTGTGCAGAACCACTTCATTGCGGCTGTATGGGATCTCGCCCAGTACCTGTTGCTCTTGTTCTGTTGCATCACCAAGCAAGCGTAAGGCTTGGTCTGAGTGGCAGGCAAATATTACTTCGTCGAAACCTTGTGCGCTGCCATCTTCAAATTCAATCGTGACGCCTGTTTCTTGGCGAGTCACTTGTTTAATCGATGTATTCAGTGCAACAGTCTTACTTAGGCGTGAAAGGATGATTTCAACATAAGAACGCGATCCCTTTGGAATCACATACCACTGAGGACGGTTCGCGATATCGAGCAATCCATGGTTGTAGAAAAACTGAATGAAGAACTTGAGCTCAAACTCTTCCATTTCTTCCAAGCTTGTCGACCAAATCGCCGCGCCCATCGGTAAGATGTAGTGCTGGCTGAAAAAGTCGGAAAATTGATTATCTCGTAGGAAACTGCCAAGGGTAACGTCTGGTGTGAATTCATTGCTTTCAAACTGAGCCTTACACAGCTTGTTGAACTTGAGAATGTCAGACACTAAAGACCAGAACTGAGGTTTGAAGATGTTGCTCCTCTGCGCGAATAACGAATTAATGCTGTGGCCGTTGTATTCAAACTTGGTCGTCGTGTTGTGGACGCTGAAGCTCATCTCAGTCGGTTGCCTTTCGACATCGAGTTGTTCTAGAAGCTGATTGAAATTCGGGTAGGTTCGATCGTTGAATACGATGAAACCTGTATCTATCGAAAACGCCGAGCCTTGATGTTCAATATCAACGGTCGCGGTGTGCCCCCCAACGTAATCATTCTTTTCGAATACTGTTACGTCGTGGTGCTTATCTAATATATGCGCGCAAGTGAGTCCAGAGATACCTGAACCAATAATGGCGATTTTCTTCATTGTTATACCATCCTTGAAGCGAGTTTTTGCCAAACTGGAGTTGGGAGCATTCTTAGTAGCTTCATCAACATGATGAATCGTCTTGGGAAATCGATTTCACTCTTTCCTTGAGCGATACCATTTACGATTCGCTGAGTTGCGGCCTCACTACTAATAATCATAGGCATAGAGAACGTATTTCGCTCGGTTAATGGCGTTTCAACAAAGCCAGGGTGCACAATTGAGACATGAATGTTGTGCGTTGCCAGATCAACCGAAAGTGTTCTGCCTAAGTAGGTGAGGGCTGCCTTTGAAGCGCCATAAGCCTCGGCTCTTGGCAAAGGTAAAAAGCTGGCGCTGGAGCTGACTAAAACCAAACGGCCGCCGGGCTTGATGTTTTTTAACCAAGCTTTAAGGGCGTAGCCAATTGAAATTAGGTTTATGTTGATGACACGCTCAAAAAGCTCGGCATCAAAATTCACTGGGTCGTCGATGTACTCACAATCACCTGCATTTAAAATCAGCAGGTCGAGCGGCTTGTCTTGGTCGAGTTCTGGGAAGTTGTGGTAATCAGTCAAGTCGAAACAGAGCGGTGAAATTGATGAATGCGCGACGTCTGTCTCGTGCGAGTCAACTAAGGCTTGCAGCTTGTCTGAGTTGCGGCCACAAGCAATCACCTGATGCCCTTGCTGAGCGTAATCTTTAGCTAGGGATTGGCCGATACCAGAGGTCGCGCCTGTAATCATAATACGCATTATCGGCTCGCCCTCTTTTTGATGGATTTTATCGCGCAGCCCAGTACTGGAATGTGTTCATACAACATAGAACCGACGTCGAGGTAGTCTCTGTGGTAAATCACTTGACCGTCGAGCATCTTGAGATGGCTGTGTCCTTGTACTTCGATTGGCTTTTGCCCATTTAATTGCTTGTGAGCAAACTGCATCGTCCAGTAAACGGAAGCTTCGTCGTTCGCTTCGAAAGTGTGTTCGATATGAAAGTAACAGCTGGTTACTTGGGTGTAGAGGTTCTCGAAGTAGTGCGTAAGCGCCGAAATACCGCTGACATGATGCAGCGGATCTTGGAATTCAATATCAGGGTGATAAACCGTCTTAAGCACGTCGAAATTGTCGGTTCCGAGTTCTCGATACATGTTGAGAAAGTTATCAAGCCATAGAGAGTTATCCATAATATTCACTCTAATTATTTGAAGAAGGCTAAGGCTCTCAATCGTGCTTCTTTATGCTCAACGATGGGTTGCCAGTATTCGCTGTCTATTCCGTTTTTAGCGATAAAGTCATGTGGGAAATGTACATGCTTATCTGGGATATTTTGCAGCTCTGGTATGTACTTACGAATAAAAATTCCTTTTGGATCAAACTTTTCACTCTGAGTGATTGGATTGAAAATTCGGAAGTAAGGTTGAGCATCACAGCCAGTACTTGAAGCCCACTGCCAGCCACCATTGTTGGCACTAAAGTCTCCGTCGATAAGGTGCGACATAAAGAAACGCTCGCCCCAACGCCAGTCAATAAGCAGGTGCTTGGTTAGGAAGCTTGCCACCACCATTCTTAGTCTGTTGTGCATCCAGCCCGTTTCAACCAGTTGACGCATTGCGGCATCAACCAATGGATATCCTGTTTTTCCTTCGCACCAAGCTTTGAAGCTAGGATGATCGTGATACCAATCTAAACCATTGTATTTTTGCTGAAAGTTAGCACCTTTGACCAGTTTAGGGTGGTGGAACATCAAATGCTTATAAAAATCTCGCCAAATCAATTCATTGAGCCAACAAAAGGCCGGTAATTGCGTATCAAATAACAGATCGGGTTGCTGCTGAATCAATTGAATCGCTAACCAACGTGGGCTCACGGCGCCAATCGCTAAATAAGGTGATAGCCCCGATGTTCCTTTAACTGAGGGAATATCTCTCAGACGTGCGTAGTCGTTGACTTTATTGCCTAAGAAATTGGGGATCACATTGCCCAATACATCTTGGCTTAATGGCCAGCGACTCGAATCAACACGCGGAAAATCGAAATCATAGTCAGCAGAGATGGTTAAGGCTTGTAAGTCGTCAGGAAGCTGTGTTTGTGAACGTTCAGCTGACTCGACAGGAGCTGGACTGCAGATGATGCCTTTCACCTGAACTTCTTTTAACCAAGCGTTCTTAAAGGGCGTAAAGACTTTGAACATCTCGCCTTGTTTGTTGAGAACGCTACCGAGTGGCAGCATAACGTCACAATCGCTGATCTTCAGGTTTAGGCCGCTTGAAATCAGCTTTTTATCGCGAGCTTGTTCATCGACCTCTGGTTCAGAGTTAGCGTAGACGCACTTGGCATCAAGCTGCTGGCATAGATCGATGAGTTGATTGGATTGGTCGTCAAAATCGGTCGCTTTTAGGTGAAGCAACGTTATCCCTAATTCAGCGAGCTGGGAATCGAGTTGTTTTAGATGACGATAGATAAAATCAGCTTTGATTGGCGCAAGGTGGTGCTGCTGCCACGTTTGAGGAGTTGAAATGAAAACGGCGATTGTTACGCCGTTTTCAACTGCCGAGACGAGCGCTGGGTTATCGAGAATCCGCAGGTCTCGTCGTATCCATAGTATGTCGCTCAATATCCGTATCTCAGTTTAAGTTCTTGAGGGTGCGGGTTTAGGTAAACCTGTGATTCTAGGTATTCGTTCGGGTATTCCATCAGGTAGTGATTGATCAGTGTCAGCGGCACTAACAGTGGGATAACACCTTCTCGAAAAGCTGCAATTTGGTTGGTCAACTCTTGTTTGTGGGTGCTACTCAGTTGTTTCTTAAAGTAACCCTGCAAATGATGCAGCGTATTGGCGTGACTGCCTCGATTCGCGTGATGTGACAATGCTGTCATCAAGCCCTCGATGTATTGAGCCGCCAATTCGTCGATTTCTAAGTCATTACCCGCTAGCAGTTTGCCTAAGCTTTTGTAACCCTCAACGTGGTGACACATGACGAGGTACTTGTGGGCGCTGTGGAACTGAATCAGTTTGTGTTTGGTCACACCTTCATCCACAAGATCGAGCCATTTTTGGTATGTGAATACTCGAGTCATGAAGTTTTCACGCAAAATGGGATCGTTAAGGCGACCGTTTTCTTCAACGGGGAGTAACGGGTTACCGTCCATAATTTGTTGGGTGAACATGCCTACGCCAGTCGATTCAGAGCCGCGACCATGGTGGTGGTACACCTTCACGCGCTCCATACCGCAGGTTGGGCTTTTTTGACACACAATAAAGCCAGCAATGTGTTGGTTTTTCTTTGAGTAGTTTTGACCGAACTCGATCAGTTCGTTGGTCACATCACCTGAGCCATCAGGGCGAGAAACATGGATGATGTCATCTAGCATTCTTGTTTGACGAATGGTTGGACGAGGGGTTGGAAGACCAACAGCCATCTCTGGGCAAACAGGTTCCAATTCCACGTAGTCTGCTAGGTCGTCTGTACAAAAACGAGAGCGTTTATGACCTGTGTCGAAACGTACTTTGTGTCCAGCAACACATGCACTGATACCGATTTTGATTTTCTTTTCCATTGGCCAACTCCTTTGCTCTTGCTCTGAGCTTTTTCTTATAGTTCAACATTGCTAATCGTACTTACAGAGCTGGGTGTATTTTTACTTTGACACCGTAGTTGTTTTTATTCAGATGTATTGACGATATACAAGATAGCTTCATGCCATCCTGTATATTTATAGCTTGCAACTGGGTTAATAGATATATTTTCCAAGTGGATTGAATAGCTGGCTCACACCTTTTGTGAAGTAAAGCGCATCACTTGAAACGGTTAAACAGACACAACCTTCTTTTGTTGCCGGTTGATGAGTGTGATTGCCATCCAACCAGATGAAGTCACCTTTGTTGTAAACGCCCATTTCGTCTTCGAAACTGCCCTCTAGAAGAAGCGTGATCTCGAAGCCTTTGTGGGTGTGGCAAGGCACTTGTCCATCTTTGTCGATGTGCAACAAGCTGGTGTGGTGTGCTTCGTCAGCAAAATCGAGTCTTGCTCGTGAAATTTTGCCTAGGTTCATCCAGTCCTTTCTCGCTACTGAGTTTAGAGCGCGAGGGATTGTGAATGTCGTGTCAGCAACAGTTACTTTCTGAACCTCTGGAGTCACTTCAACAGACTGAGAAGTATCAGCTGTGATTTGCTCTATCGCGTCAAAATCAAAGTCCATGTCGTCCATTGAGAAGCTGTCTAGATCTTCACTTGAGAATACTGGCTCTGCGTCAAAAGCATTATTCGCTGCTACAGCTGTAAGCTGCTTGACTTGTTGTTGGCAGTGTTCACACAGCTCTACATGGCTAGAAACAATCAAAGAAACTGAATCAGCCAACGTGCCATCGACGAAGTCTTTCAAGATTGCCGCGTTTGGGTGATGTTTAATCATGGTCTTGTTCCCCCATGTGAACTTTTAATTTGGCTAAAGCGAGTCTCAGACGTGATTTCACTGTTCCAAGTGGGACGCCAAGTTGCTGAGCGAGTTGCTCTTGAGAGAGCTCTTGAAAGTAAACGCCTTTGACGATGGTTTTCTGAGCGAGAGGCAACTTTTCTATTTGAGTCATTACGTGTCGGCTCATCAAATGGTCACCGAATGGCAAATCTTCGCTTTGAGACTCGGCTACCATCGCATCGATTGGCCAGATATCGTCGGCTATCGTTTGTTCGGCTTTCGCTTTCACTTTGCGCAACATGTCGAATGCTGCATTACGCATTACCGTGTAGACCCAAGTGGTCGCAGCGCCTTTATCTACATTGTAGAGATGTGCTTTCTTCCAAACATTAGTCATCGTGTCTTGAACTAGCTCGTTTGCAGCAGCTTCGCCACCCAACTTACTGATACCAAAACGCTTGATCTTAGGAGCGAAGAACTTGAACAAACAGGTGAACGCCTGCTTGTCTCGGTCTGTACCAACCAACACCAGCCAGCTCGAGAGCTCTGTCGGTACTTTGTTGTCTGTAGGTACTTTGTTATCGGGAATAATGACATGCTCCTTGCCGTTCCCTGAACTTCTGCTTTCCACTTGCATAGTAACTAACCATCATGCGAATTTGATGGGCACTACGTGAAAGGAGAAAGTCGGGATCACTTTAATTTAAATTAATTTCTACTATACAAAATTATAGTGAAGAAAAGTGCTTATTGCCCCGTAATGATTTGATTCAAAAAAGGAACTAGAGACGGAAAACTGGCTGGCTCAGTAAATTCTGTTTTCTTTTCCAGTGGGATAGGCATCATTTCGAGCAATCGCGCACAGATCCATTGTGGGCTCTCAAAATCAGGAGTGGGATAGAGTGTTCTTATCGAATCGTGGTCGCGAAACAACTGAACCAAAAAAGCGGTAAACACGTTAGGCACTTTATATTCATCGGTAGGCCAGTGTGGCAACGATCTGAACTTACTTTTAATCAGGTCATCATCGTCTCGAAACGACCCATGCAATTGCACCAACTTTTCGCCTTCAACATCAATTTCTAATATTTGGTCTTCCGACATATTGAAGTCTACGATGGTCACCTTTGTTCCCCAAGAACTGAGATGATCAGAGTTAGTGTTGTCTTGAGTGGCGATAATGAAACCATCGCCCTGCGCTGCGTGAGCAACCATCGCGAGATACTTTGGCTCAAAAATGCGCAGTCTTTGCCTGCCTCCCGGTAAAAGAAAGATAGGGAGAGGAAACACAGCAAGCTTCAGAGAAGACTCTACGGGTGTTTCTGGTTCGGCGTCTGTCCGCGTGGTCTTCCTAGGTGAATTCGGCACATAGCACTCCTTAGTTCAAATGTGATTTGAGAAGATATACGCGGGGAGGGTGGTGTTCGATCAATTCGCTTCGGCTTATGTTGGCAAAGGGATAAGTATTTTGTTGCACCTGTTCATAAATTCATTGTTTTTACCTTTTCCCATACGCGTCATTAGGTAATATGTGTACAAATAGTAAGCGAATAGGTAGTCGCCAGGCGATGCTTCTATCTGACGTTCTTCTATACCTAACATCGCATCAAAGGAATGGTCATGATTGTTATTTATGGTATCAAAGAGTGCTTAAATCCAATTAAGTTGCAGCTCTCTAATGTGTTGCAGCAGTGCTTAAACAGTGAAATGGGTTTACCCGATGACAAGCGAGCACATCGGTTTGTGCCATTGGAACGAGATGACTTCTTTTACCCGGAAGGAAGAACAGAAGCCTATACCGTCATTGAGATCAACATGATGGAAGGTCGAGCGGTAAACACCAAAAAGCGCTTAATTAAGAAGATATTTTCTGAGATAGAGAAGCAGTTAGCTATCTCTCCAATTGATATTGAAATCACCATTAAGGAACAGCCATCGCACTGCTGGGGATTTCGAGGCATGACCGGCGATGAAGCTCAAGATCTGAAGTATAAAGTGAAGGTCTAGGGTTTAAGCTCTTAACTCTTAACTCTTAACTCTTAACACGTAAGACTTAAGCCAATCTATCGAGTGACGGCTTTGGAATTTGATGCCAAAGCCGTTTTCCTAGTTCTCGACACTAACCTTTAAGCATCTAAGCATCTAAGCATCTAAGCATCGTCACTCTTTTTTAAATACTGATGCCAATTTTCATTGATCACGTCAAAGTGCTCAACGCAGAACTCTTTTCTGTCTTTCAAATAGTCGTTTTCCACTTCATCGAGCAAGTTCTTATAGGCATCGGGATCGCTGCCATACACCAAGCATAACGTGGAGAAGTAACGCTGCAGGTCGAAACTGTGCTCGTCGATGTATTCCCCCAAGTCGTAATACTCTGGGCGGTCTTCTGACTCGAAAGCGAACATGTCTGCAGCGCTGATAGCAGCGTCGGCCCCATGCTCTACGTAGTTAAGCAGTAGCACGGTTGCTAGGTTATCAACCGCATCTTCTTCTTTACCCAATATGGCAATGTTCTGATCTTCGATATACGCATGCCCAGTCTCGTGTAGCAGGGTGTGCAGCAAGGTATCAATAGCGCCGGTTTGCGCAGATTTCCCATACTCTTTTTCGTATTGGTTCTTCTCAAAGTAATTGAGTGACTCAGCGTAAAAACTGTAAGGGATCAGTACTTGATGGGTTTGTGGATCGTAGAGTGGTCCTTCTTCCCCGCCATATTGAATGGTTAATGGCTTCTCAAACATGAAGAGTTGGTTTGATAGGTCGACCACGGTGTCATTAACGCCACTGCTTTGAATCTCTCGTTTGAGCTGCTCTTCTTCGGTATTTTGCGGTGTAGAGTACTCGACGATTAGGTTACTTTGGGTGGCTTGTTCACTAGATGCATAAGTTGTGGCAAACATTGCACTCAGGGCTAGGCTGCAGGTCAATGTTCGTTTCAATAATGTCATCGGCTATCCTTGTGATTACGTTGCGATTCAGAGTCGTGCTGGGGGTAACAACTCCAAGCTGTGTACCCTGATTTAGTTATTGCGTTAGAGTATAAGTTTAGACGGAATTTTGATGCATCGAGGACTGCAATTTTTGAAGTAGGCGCTATCCTATCAATGAATAATCCGCTTAGAGATTCGCCACAAAGAATAAGTAAGCTGAATGAGCGGTGTCGATGTGATTCGTTTCTATTGGTAATTAACAGATAAATTTCGGTTCAACACAACCCTTGTGCTATACTCCGCGCCCCAATCCGAATTGGCTTGTTTAATCTTAGGAAATTATTATGAGTGTTAAAAACGAACTTCAACAAATTAACAACCGTCTAGACAAGTGTCGCCACAAGTTAGATGCTGCTAAAACTCGTAATGATCGTCCTGTTGTTCGTCAGTTCGAGGAAGAGATTAAGAAGCTAACTAAGAAAATTGCCCAGCTTAAACACAAAGAAAGCTATGATGTGAACCAAGAGCGTAAGTCTCTGGTTGATATGCCATTTAGCCGTGAGATCACTAAGGCTGAGCAAGCGGATATGGGTAAACTTAAAAAGTCTGTTAAAGGACTCGTAATTGTTCACCCAATGACGAAGATCGGTAAAGAACTTCGCATTGAGGTTATGACTGGTTACGCACCGAAAAAATTCTAATTACCAGCGATGGTGATGAAAGAGGAGCTAGAAATAGCTCCTTTTGCTTTTTTAGGTATTAAGAAAGCAGAGTCAGCGGCATAGATACTCACGCCGTTTTCAACTTTTAGGAGGTGACTGTTGTCACAAATCCTTTTATCTCCTATAAAAGTTAACGTGCTACTAACATGGTACTAAGCGATCGCAGTAATGTGTTCGCTTTTCGAATCCACACTTTCTCTCCAGTTTGTATAAATATAGGTAGAGCAGCACAAATAATTACAGATAAAACTAGACTCATTAGGGAAGATGAGAACGTAAAAAAATAGAGGTTATATGAATCAATTAATTTCAATTGGACCACTAGAATCCTTCCTAATCGCGATTAGTGTTTTGTTTCTAGGTCATTTCGTCAATGCAAAGCTTCCGATTCTCAAAAAGTACAACATTCCAGAGCCCATTGTCGGCGGCTTGATTGTCGCTTTTGCTATTACAGCCCTGCACTTTAACGGCCTTGATCTTGAGTTTTCCTTGCCCCTGCAGAACACGTTTATGTTGATGTTCTTTGCAACGGTCGGTCTTGCGGCGAACTACACGCAGCTGATAAAAGGTGGTGCTAAGGTATTCCTATTCTTAGGGGTAGCGTCGGTTTACATCATTATCCAAAACGGTGTAGGCGTAACCTTAGCTACGGCACTAGGCCTTGAACCCTTGATGGGTTTGATTGCTGGCTCTATCACCCTTTCGGGCGGTCACGGCACAGGCGCGGCTTGGTCTCAAACTTTTGCAGACACGTTTGGCATTGCAAATACGCTAGAAATCGCGATGGCTTCAGCGACCTTTGGTTTGATCATCGGTGGTATTATCGGTAGCCCAGTGGCGCAAAAGCTGATTGATAAAAACCAGCTTGAATCTGAGTACGGCACTGGCACGCAAACACATGAACGCTTCCCTGAACTTGTTACTTACAACGAGTATGAAGAAGACAAAGTGACGGCGAAGAAGGTGATTGAAGTGTTGTTCATCCTTCTTATCTGTATCACGGGTGCGAAGTACCTAGAGCAGTGGGTGGCGACTTTTGAAATTTCTTGGTTGATGATTCCTGACTTCGTTTACGCGTTGTTTATCGGTGTTTTCATCACTAACGTGTTTGAAGTGACTAAGCTGCATAAGACTGACAGCGAAACGGTCGATATTCTTGGTACGGTGTCATTGTCACTGTTCCTAGCAATGGCGCTAATGAGCCTTAAGCTTTGGAACATATTTGACCTTGCGATTCCGTTCTTGGTTATCCTGGCGGTTCAGGCGGTTGTGTTAGGTATCTTCTCTTACTTTGTGACGTTCAAAGTAATGGGTTCTAACTACGACGCAGCGGTTATGGCAGGTGGTCACTGTGGTTTCGGCCTAGGTGCAACACCAACAGCGGTAATGAACATGGGCTCTTTGGTGAACCGTTTTGGTCCTTCACCACAGGCGTTCATGGTGGTGCCAATTGTTGGTGCCTTCTTTATCGATATCGTTAACCTGATTATCCTTCAGGGTTACATCTCGTTTATCGGTTAATGTTCGCCTTTACTTAAACGCAATGTGCTTATCGCACTAAGATGAATACAAGAAAGCCAGTCTGTTGACTGGCTTTTTTTGTTCTTGTTTATCGAGGTTTTCTTGCCTGATACCCCTGCGGTTAGGGCTCTGTCACATCAACACGCCCTAAAGTGTTGTAACGACTTCATCAAGAGCTAGGCGCGCTTTTGGTTTGCCGTAGTTGTAGTCTTCGCCGTCTTTGTGGTAGCCGATAGCTAGAGCTACATCAACAACGTGACCTTCTAGTTCGTCAGCAAACTCTTCGCTGATCATAGCTGCATCTACACCTTCCATAGGTGTTGAAGCGATACCTAGACGAGCTAGTGTGTGCAGTGTGTTACCTAGTGCGATGTAAACTTGAGACTTAGTCCAGTTACCGTTGAAACCTGTTTCGTCTGTGTTCATTTCTGCGAATGCGTAAGCACCTAAGAATTGCTCGTACATTTCAGCTGGTAAGTGACCAGAGCTTACTTCTGTATCAGCACGCTTCGCGAATTTCTCTTTAGTGTACTTAGGATCGTGAGCAAACAGGATCGTGTGTGACGCTTCTTTCGCATGTGGTTGGTTAAACTGGAACATGTTTTCGAAAGTATTGTGGAAGCGTTGTTTTGCTGCGTCACTCTCAATGATGATGAATTTCCAAGGCTGAGAGTTGATAGAAGAAGCTGACAAGCGAAGTGCTTCTTTGATTACTTCCATGTCTTCCGCAGAGATGCGCTTTTCTGCATCGTATTTTTTAGCTGTGTAACGAGTGTTTAGATCAGTAATGATTGGATGAGTCATGTTGAATCCTAATATCTATCAATAATAAATGTTGTAGGGTTTTATGTTCAGTTACGTCAACAATAAACGGATAACCAATTTAAACGAATCTCAATAGATTGAACGTCTAAATAGTTATCGAACATGCCCCAATAAATCGAGTATCTGCGGTAGCTCAAGTCGATGGGTGTAAGATAATAGAAGAATGACTCGGGAAAAATAGCGAACATATCAAATCACTATGGTTAATAATGTCCATAATGATTCAATAAGTGTGATCTTAATGGAGGTGGAATCTCTAGATTCAGTAGCTTAGTACGCTTTGATACCATATTGGCGCAATAATGGCGGAAGTACGCTGTCTAGGTTGGGGATATCTTCTGGCGTGATTTCGATTAAACCAAAACCATGCTCTTCATAGATTTTTCTCGTAGCTTCACGTTTATTTTCGGCGATTGGCGCAGAATCAGTTCCCCAGAACTGGATGTATACTTTGCCACTTGGTAGATAAAAATCGCTGATCACTTCTTTTGATATCGGAAGCGGACGCTCGTACGCATGGACCACTCCTGCCATATAAAGCCAGTTATCAATGATCAGCTCTCCCTTTGATCGAACATAATGCCCGTCTAAGCTTCGGTGCTTCGCCTCAAATTTCTGACGAAAACTGGAGAATGACACATCGGTCGAGTGGCTTTCAGCATCATGCCCTAGGAATTCAACAACAGACTGCTTTAAACGCTTATTGCGAACCAATGAGTCGTGCCATACCACGAATAAGTTTTGAGTCGCTTTGTCTTCTCTTTGTTCACCTCCGGCTTTTAAGCCTGTAGAGGTGACATGCCAACCGTCTTCTTCTTTTGTTATCCAACCAAGCTCGTTGAGCAGTAAGTTGATTTTCTTTGCGCTGAGTTGAAAGGCACTGCCAAGCTGGGTGGCGGTGAGTGTTTTTCCTGAGAATGAGTCCAAATCGATAAGCAGTTTCTCTGGCCAGACAATAAAGACACCAAACTTCTTGTGTTCGACATATTCCCCACCAAAGCTTTCTCCCCGTTCTGTGAGAATCCAACGCTCTTGTGAACGCACTATATAGCCCGCTGTTTTTAGATCGCTAAATAAAGCTTTAGCTTCTATGCCTTTTTGTTTAGCGAGTGCGGATGTGGAAATTTTGTCTGGCATAGTCTTTTCTCAAATAGCGGAGTGATCAGCTGATGGGTGTTGGATATATATATGATGCGATAGCGTTGGTAAATACCATATCACATCTATCAATGCTAACTGCAGTTCAGTGGTCTATGTTTTTAGTAGAGCGTTAGGTCTCGTTTTGTATGTTTAGCAAAATGTAGCTCAACCTGTAATTAAATTACAGGTGTCGCGATTTTGCTCATCTGGGTGCATATTTTATATACGTGACACGATGTTCTTTTATACGGTTTATATAGATCTTAGATGCTATATTTTATTAAATGTGACCTTAATCACTATTTATTTTTAAGTATTACAAAATAAAATGTGATCTAGATCGTGTGTTGATGATATCTATTCTCATTAATTTGGCTTTGTAATTTAAATTCATGGTGTTTTTGTGATCTAAGGTGTGCTTGTTAACCCGAAAGTGCTTTTCGTGTGTGATGGCTATCACGAAAGTTGGGCTAAGGTGCATTTTGGAAATGTTGTGATACATTTTAATCGACTTTTGAGTACACACTTTCGGTCATTTGACCAACCAATACATTACGGGGTTCTACCTATGTTATCACCAGAAGCAAAGATTAAGGTTCAAAACTTTGGTCGTTTCTTATCCAATATGGTAATGCCAAACATCGGCGCATTTATTGCGTGGGGTTTCATTACTGCACTATTCATCCCAACGGGTTGGTGGCCTAACGAAACGTTAGCATCAATGGTTGGTCCTATGATTACATACCTACTGCCACTATTGATTGGTTACACCGGTGGTAAAATGGTTGGTGGTGACCGCGGTGCGGTAGTGGGCGCTATCACAACAATGGGTGTTATCGTTGGTACTGATATCCCAATGTTCATGGGTGCAATGATTGTAGGTCCACTAGGTGGTATCGCAATTAAGAAATTCGATGAAGCTGTTCACGGTAAAGTGAAGAGTGGTTTCGAAATGCTAGTGAACAACTTCTCTGCGGGTATCATCGGCATGATCTGTGCGATCATCGCGTTCATCGTGATTGGTCCTGCGGTTAAGATTCTGTCTGGCGGACTTGCGGCTGGCGTAAACGCAATGGTAGAAGCGGGTGCACTACCTCTAGCATCTATTTTTGTTGAACCTGCGAAAATTCTATTCCTAAATAACGCAATCAACCACGGTATCTTCTCTCCACTAGGTATCCAGCAATCTGAAGAGATGGGTCGCTCTATCTTCTTCCTAATCGAAGCAAACCCAGGTCCTGGTTTTGGTCTTCTACTTGCTTACATGGTGTTTGGTAAAGGTAGCGCGAAGCAATCTGCTGCTGGTGCATCTATCATCCACTTCCTAGGGGGTATCCACGAAATTTACTTCCCTTACGTTCTAATGAACCCACGTCTAATTCTTGCGGTAATCGCAGGTGGTATGGCGGGTGTATTCACTAACGTAATGTTCGATTCTGGCCTTATCTCTCCAGCATCACCAGGCTCTATCTTCGCAATCTTACTGATGACGCCAAAAGGCTCTTACATCGGTGTTGTATTGTCAGTTATCGCAGCAACAGCAGTGTCTTTCTTAGTGGCTTCAATTCTGCTTAAAACTTCAGCTCAAGATGACGACGAAGACTCTCTAGAAAAAGCTTCTGCACAAATGAAAGACATGAAAGCGTCTTCTAAAGGTGCAGCAGCAGAAGCAAACGTAAACCTAGCGGATGTAAAAGCAGTTTATGTAGCGTGTGATGCGGGTATGGGTTCAAGTGCAATGGGTGCAGGTCTACTACGTAAGAAAGTAGCAACAGCTGGCCTAGACATTGAAGTAACCAACTACGCAATCAACAACCTACCGGCTGATTCGCAAATCGTTATTACGCATAAAGACCTAACAGACCGTGCTCGTAGCACTGTGCCAGGTGCGATGCATATGTCTCTAAACAACTTCCTAGACGGCGGCGTATACGACCAACTAGTTGCCGAGCTTGTCGATGCTCAAAGTGGTGAAGCGAAAGTAGAAGCTCCGGCTCCAGCAGCAGCTCCAGCGCAAGAAGGCAACAAGCTTGCACTGACTGACGACAGCATCTTCCTTGGCCTTAAAGCGACTCAAAAAGAAGACGCAATCAAGTTTGCTGGCGAACAATTAGTAAAACTTGGCAACGTATCACCAGAATACGTAGATGGCATGTTTGCTCGTGAAGAGCTTGTGTCTACTTACCTAGGTGAGTCTATCGCAGTACCACACGGCACAATCGAAGCGAAACAGTACGTACAAAAAACCGGCATCGTTTTCTGTCAGTACCCTGAAGGTATTCAGTGGGGCGAAGATGAAGATGATATCGCGAAGATGGTTATCGGTATTGCCGCACAAGGCGATGAGCACAACATGGTGCTGATGGCGATTACCAATTCACTCGATGATGAAGAAGCTGTGGAATGCCTACAGAACACAACAAACCCTGCTGATGTTCTACGTATTCTCAACGGAAACTAAAAAGCTCTAGTCAAGCTCCTGAGTGAAGGAGGCCGGTATCCCCCTACTGGCCTCATTTTCGGTCTTAATCTTTCTAACAAGATTCAGTCTGAATAGCTTACTGCTTAATGCCTAGGGCACATCATCAAGGCATGTTGTTGAGCAGTTAGCTATCTAGATTCAAATATTTATAAGGTCAAAATTATGAAAGCGTTACATTTTGGTGCAGGTAATATCGGTCGTGGTTTCATTGGTAAGCTTCTTTCTGATGCTGGTATGAAGGTTACGTTTGCTGACGTAAATGAAACGGTTGTAAATGCGTTAATTGAACGCCAAGAATACCCAGTTAAGATTGTTGGCGAAGAGTGTGTTGTCGAAGTTGTTAAGAACGTGACAGCAGTAAACTCAGCGACAAGCGCAGTAGTAGATTGCATTGCTGAGTCTGATCTTGTGACGACTGCAGTGGGCCCTACGGTTCTTAAAATCATCTCTAAGTCTATCGCTCAAGGCATTGAAAAGCGTGCAGCAGCAAACAACACTGCACCAATGAACATCATCGCGGCAGAGAACATGGTTCGCGGTACTAGCCAATTAAAAGCAGCCGTGTTAGAGCACCTTTCTGATGAAATGAAAGCGTTCACTGAAGAGCACATTGGCTTTGTTGATTCTGCGGTTGACCGTATTGTTCCACCGGCAGAAGCGGGCGAAACAGATCCTCTAGCGGTAACGGTTGAAACGTTCAGCGAGTGGATCGTAGATCAAACACAATTCAAAGGTGAGATTCCAAACATCCCAGGAATGGAATGCACTGATAACCTAATGGCTTTCGTTGAGCGTAAACTGTTCACGCTAAACACAGGTCACTTGGTAACGGCATACCTTGGTGTGCTTGCAGGTCATGAGACTATTAAAGACTCTATCGAAGATGACGTAATCCGCGCTGAAGTAACAGCGACGATGGAAGAGAGTGGTGCGGTTCTGATTAAGCGTTACGGCTTTGATCCAGAAGCACACGCTGCCTACATCCAAAAGATTCTAGGTCGTTTTGCTAACCCGTTCCTACGTGATGAAGTAGACCGCGTTGGTCGTCAGCCAATTCGTAAACTGAGCCCGCAAGACCGCCTAGTTAAGCCTCTAAACGGTACATTAGAGTACGGCCTACCAAATGCTCACCTAGTAAAAGCAATCGCTGCTGCGTTCCATTACAAGAACGAAGACGACCCTCAAGCGGTTGAACTTCAAGCAATGTTCGCAGAAAAAGGCTTTGCTGAGACATTAGCGCATTATTCTGAGCTGAATAGTGACTCAGAAGTTGTTAAACTAGCGGAAGAAGCTTATCTAGCATTGAAATGATAAACCATCAAAGTGCCACACCAGTGGCACTTTCTTATTGTCGAGCCGTTATGCCAATACAAACAAGCCATGAAACTGAATTACTCGAAGCCCTTTCGGAAGCTGAGAGTGCTGGCGCCTGCCTAATGGCTGCTTATGATGCATTGGACGACACGGTAGATGCCGTATTAAAAAACATCTTTAAGAAAGACGACACTGCAATTAAGTTCGTTGTCGAGCCACTTCTCAACAGTGGTGGGCCGTTAGGCGAGATCATGATTCGTGCTAAGTTGCTACTCGGACTTGGCGTGATCAGTAAAGAACTCTACGACGATCTAGAGGTTTTCGTTACCTTGAAAGAGTGGGCGAAAATACAGGGTGAAGACACCAGCTTTACAGAAGTTGATGTGATATTTGAGCTCAACAAGGTGCACGCGATTCAGCGTATTATGCCTATCGAATATGACGCGGAGATGGTGGAAACCATGTCTGGCCCAATGCTTGAAATGTTCTTGGGGCGACATAATCAAAAGGTGAAGTCGACGATCGTATTAGCTATCACTGACATTATCACTACCTTGTGCCGAGATAACGCGCTGAGCTCTTAGCTCTAGTTTGCAGCCCTGCTTATCTTGTTTCACACCCTACATATCTTGTAGTTGTTGGTTCGTTTCAATACAAAGATTAAAATGATGGCGGTTTCTCTCGTTGGAGAAATCGCTTTGTTGTTTTTGTGCTTCTAAAAAATATCCGAAATATCTTCCCATTAAATACAAAAGCAGCAGGCACAAAAAAAGCCACATTCAGTGGCTTTTTCTATTCAAGACGCTCTCTTTATAAAAACGCCCTGCTATTCAAGACTATAGGAATTATAGGTCTTGGATGTTCTCAGCTTCTAGCTCTTGGAAGTAGCGTAGAGTCTTAACTTTTAGCTCTTGTTGAGCTGGCTCATCAGCAACGATGATAGCTTTACGGTGCATCTGTAGAGCTGTAACAGTCCACATGTGGTTTACAGAACCTTCGATAGCCATTTGAAGCGCTTGAGCTTTATTGTGGCCTAGAGAAAGGATCATCACTTCTTCTGCATCTAGAAGAGTCGCAACACCGATAGTTAGTGCGTATTTAGGAACTTGGTTGATGTCGCCATCGAAGAAACGAGAGTTCGCGATACGAGTGTCTTCAGTCAACGTTTTGATACGAGTGCGTGAAGATAGAGAAGAACCTGGTTCGTTGAATGCGATGTGACCGTCGATGCCTACGCCGCCCATGAACAGGTTGATTTTGCCGTATGAACGGATTTTCTCTTCGTATGCTGCACAGTGAGCATTGATATCTTCAGCTTTGCCGTCTAGCAGGTTGATGTTTTCTGCTTGGATATCAACGTGGTTGAAGAAGTTCTCGTGCATGAATGTGCGGTAAGACTCTGGGTGGTTAGGGTCGATGCCAACGTACTCATCCATGTTGAATGTTACAACGTGCTTGAAGCTAACTTCGCCAGCTTTGTAAAGTTCAATTAGCTCAGCGTAAGTAGTTAGAGGTGTGCTACCAGTAGGAAGACCTAGTACAAATGGACGCTCAGCCGTTGGAGCGAACTTGTTGATTGAATCTGCGATATGACGAGCAGCCCATTTACCTACTTTAGCTTTGTTGCTTAATGGAATAAGTCTCATTGATTTTGCCCCTAGAAATAAAATTTTATAGTGTTCTGAAACATTAATTCGCATTATAAAATAAGTTATCCAGTTCCGCTATTGTTTTAGGTCAAGTTTTTGCTTTTTTCGTCGTAACTGTGACTGGAACTCTCAAAATTGCACGATTATTGTATGGATATTTGGTGGCGTTAAACAAGATTAATACGTTTGTCATATACAGCAATGTTGATCTAATTCAGAACCTGAAAGGGTTGGTGTGTTTTTATACCTTGATACGATTATTGCAATAATGGCATCGCTCGAACCATTGACGAATTTTGGTGCATTAACGTGTTTCGAGTATAAACAAGCGTTGAGCGTATAGTTGAAACTAGAAAAATAATGATGGCAATGGAGCGCTATCGTGATAAAAGACAGGGGCAGGATGAAGAACGATGAATCTCAGTGGGATGAATACCCATAAGATTGAACGAGAGCTGTGTTTTAGTCACGCTATCGCTATGAATTGTATATAAATATTGGTAAAAATGGATAGGTTGGCTAAACTTACCAATTACAAAGAAGATGTGTGTTTGAAGGCAAAAAAAAGCCCAAAGTGATGAGGTATCACTTTGAGCGATTTTACTAATCTTCTAACACTAACTCACTTTCGTATTCTTCCCTAGATACGTCGCCGCGTTTGCAGCCGTTTAGGGTGTGAAAGCGACGGCGTCCACGAGCCAGTTGAATGTACTTCAACCAAACACGCTCTAACTTGGACTTTGCCTTATGAGGGTGAGACAACACTTTAATGAAGTGTTTTTCTTCTGCATTGATTGGTGCTAGTTCACCAGTTTCAAGTGCAAGCATAGTGTCACCAAACAAGGTTAGGATTTCCTCTTCTGAAAGAGTAAAATCACCCGACTTAGCGAACCCTCTCGGGAATTTAATGGTGTCATAAAAACGTTTTTTTCCGTGTCGGAATTCGGTCTCAGACATATCAGCCTCAGTAATGTGGTTAGATAGAAATTAGTGTTTATTGCTCACGCGAAAATATTGTTAAAAGGCTAAAATAGGAAACAAAATGTTTTTGCCTTTACGATAAACAATCCTAGATCGGCTAGTTAGCAGATTTATTACAGAGATGTATTTGATGGATGTGAAAGTATTTAGAACCTTTCTTGAGGTTGCAAGGGTGCGCCATTTTGGGCGTGCAGCTGAAAACTTGTATTTAACACAAGCGGCGGTGAGTGCGCGGATCAAACAGCTTGAAGGCTATTTTGATACTCAGCTCTTCATTCGTGACCGCAATAACATCAAACTCACATCTTCCGGTGAACGTTTGATTGGTTATGCCGAAGTGATGGTGTCCACCCTACAACAAGCCAAATTTGAGCTGTCGTTAGAGAGTGGTAAAGCCTTGCAGTTAACGCTGGGCGGCACGCCGAATATTTGGGATGCGTATCTGCAAAACTGTTTAAGTGTGGTAACCGACTCTTTTGGTGGTTACGGCTTTATGGCAGAGGTGATGGGGCGCGAGCAACTGAACCGTAATTTGTTAGAACGAACCTTAGATATGGCTTTCGCGTTCGATCAGATCAAAGCAGAAGAGCTGAACTGTAAAAAAGTCGCTGACTTGGTTTTGGTGTTGGTATCAACGCAGCAAGATGATCTGGAATCTGTATTTCAACATAAGTATGTTTATGTGGATTGGGGAACGCGCTTTGGTTCTGAACACGCAGAACGTCACCCTAAAGTGCCAGCACCGTACCTACGTACCTCTACAGCCCGTATCGCCCTCGATTTCATTTTAGAGAAAGGCGGCAGTGCGTATCTTCCGGTGTCTCTAGTCGAACTTTTTATCGATTCGGGTCAGCTGCACAAGGTGAAAGGGGTTGAAGACTGGTATCTCCCAATTTATCTGAGCTACCGTAAAAGCAGTACCTCGGTTGATGCGATCATGCAGGTTGAGAAGTTGGTTAATGAGATTGACCCATCGACGGCTTACACATTGCAGCAAGCCGCTGAACAAGCACCGGAGTAACGGCATTCGCGGTAAGCAGTGGCTTTGCTGATTAGATTCAATAAAAAATGTCTCCCAACTAATTGTATAGTTGGGAGCCATTTTTGTTTTAAACCAGAAATGTACTTCTTTTCGGAACTAGAGATCGTTTCTAATTCCATAAATATCGTTTAGGCCTGGTATGTGTAGCCTTTATTAAAAGCCCTATAGGTTCATTAGATTCTCAATAGACTCTTCAAGAGAGTGTGACATGTACGAATGGATTTGATTGCCATCCGTTGCGTCAATCTCGATCATAGAAATCCCGTTGTCCGCTTTGTCTTCAAGAAAGCTTAGAGACTGCTCGACTGATTGACTGGTGAGAACCTGTTGATTTGATAAAACAATACGACATGTGTGTAGAACCATAGCCTTTTCCTTTTTATATTCGATAGGTCTCTGCATCTTGGCGTGCTAAGTACCGATCGTTGACGTTGTGAGAAGAATGTTCTCTCTAGGTTAAATTTAGTCGAATTGAATAAAATTAAAACCCTTTTTTGTGATTTATCTGACCTTCGCTTCCGAAAGTGGCTAGCGACAATGGTGGTTCACGGTAAACTTTTAGGTATCGGATCAAACGCTATGGTAAGTGGGAAGAGTACGGCATGTCGAAAAAGATCAATCACAACAGCAGCTTAACCAGTGAGCAGTGCCATTTGGCTCGATATGCGCGAGATGCTCGCTTTGATGGGATGTTTTTTACAGCGGTGAAAACGACAGGAATTTTTTGTCGCCCGATTTGCCCAGCAAGTCCGCCCAAAGAAGAAAACGTCGAATATTTTTCCCATCAAGCTCAAGCATTGAAAGCGGGGTATCGTCCTTGTTTACGTTGCCGACCAGACAGCGCGCCTTTTTCGCCGGCTTGGAAGGGCGTCGAAACCACTTTCTTGCGTGCGATGCAGCTGATTGATAATGGCGCACTGAATTCAGGATCTATCGTCGACCTGGCAACGCGGTTAGGTATTTCCGATCGTTACTTGCGAACCTTATTCGACAATTACATCGGTGTGTCACCCAAGCAATATAGCCTGTACAGCCAACTGATGTTCGCCAAGCAGTAGCAGCATGAGCATTACTGATGTCGGCTTTGCTAGTGGCTTCAATAGCACGCGCCGTTTTAATGATGCCTTCCAAAAAGAGCTGCAGCTTTCGCCAAGCAAAATTAGGCGGGCGAAGCCAAGTGACACTCTGAGTAATCATATTCAGCTTGGTTTTCATGGACCATTAGATTGGAACCACTTGTTGGGGTTTTATCGACGACGAATGATTGAGGGTTTAGAAGACGTTGGCGAAGATTATTATCAGCGCACGGTAAATGTGAACGGGTCAAAGGGTTGGTTCAAGGCGACGTTAGATAAAGAAAACCGCTTGGATATTGAATTTGAGTTGGACGATATAAGCCAATTAAGAAGCTTGATTGCGAATATCCGCCGTATGTTTGATCTTGATGTCGATATTGCCAAGGTTGAGACGTTCTTTACGACTATCGATCCTAACTTGGTGGCTAAGAGTGGTATCCGTATTCCTGGCGTGTGGAGTGCTTGGGAGGCAGGCGTGAGAGCGATTCTAGGACAGCAAGTTTCGGTAACCGCGGCGATTGGTCAGCTTAACTTATTGGTCAAAGAGCTTTCTGATGAACATGAGAAAGCCAGCTTCCCAACACCAAAACAGATAGCGGACGCTGATGTTAGCTTCTTGAGAATGCCGGGAAGCCGCAAAGAGACCCTAAAGCGTTTTGCCGAATACATGGTCGACAATGAAGCTGAGCATCCTTCTAAATGGATTGAGCTAAAAGGGATTGGACCTTGGACGATTCAATATGCACTGCTTCGCGGGTTAAGCGAACCTAATCATCTGTTGGTTGGTGACTTGGTGGTGAAGAAGTTCATTGAGCATCGCCCCGCCATCAATGCAGAGAGTGTTTCGCCTTGGGGAAGCTACGCAACGTTCCATTGTTGGAATCAATCTTAATCGGAATACTAAGTTAGGAGATATCATGGACAACCGATTTACTTATTATGAGAGCCCATTGGGAACTGTGACGTTACAGGCGAACGATGAAGGCTTGCTCGGCCTTTGGTTCGAGACACATACCACCAAGCCGGAACCGTTGGGTGTTCAAGATGATAGCTTTCCGATCTTTGCATTGGCTATCGAGCAGCTTAATCGCTATTTCTCGGGCGAAGCTATTCAGTTTTCTGTGCCGATTGCAGCCAAGGGCACGCCATTTCAGCAGTCGGTTTGGCAGGCGCTGACGACCATTCCTTATGGAGAGACTTGGAGCTATGCACAACTGGCCGATGCGATAGGCAATCCGAAAGCCGTTCGTGCTGTGGGTTTGGCGAATGGCAAAAATCCGGTTTCAGTGATTGTGCCGTGTCACCGTGTGATTGGTAAAAACGGCAAACTGACGGGTTATGCAGGTGGCGTAGAACGTAAACAGCACTTATTGGTGATAGAGGGAAGAGAGCAAGACTAGCAAGCGATTTAGCCATGAGCCTGTCGAGATGCTGGCTGAATATCTCGTACTACTTAATGGTGAAGGCGAGTGGTTCTTAAAATATGACTTTGCATTAAAATCAACGCTTTCTGGGAAATATCGATTTGGTTGCATATTCTTTGACTATGTTCTCTATGCAAGGATGCCCAAATGAATAGATTCCCCTTACTAATATCTGGCTGCAGCTCTGCATTATTGCTGACAGGTTGTTTAACTGATACCAGCCGACCTTTCGAGGTTCCACAGCTTGCTCTGTTCAAAGGTATGTATGAGAACGCAGATAATGACAGTTATCTACTTTTTGAATCCGGGCAAGTGACTTATCAAACAACGGATAATTCCGTGACTCGAACCTATCGTGTTGATGATGACTGATCACCATTGAATTCAATTCTGGAAGCAGCCGAACTGACTCTAGACTAGTGATGCGCATTCAACAGAAGGGCGAGATGCTAACTTGCAAACAATGTCCAGCGATACAATTGAGTAACGTCTGGACACTTGTAGATAAGCCTGTGAAAGACAGTTCGAACTAGAAAAGATCTCCGAATTAAAAAAGATCGCCATTAAGCCATAGGTGTGCAGCGATACTGACGGCATAGCCAATCATGATCACTGGCATCCATTTCAAGTGGCCAAAGAAGGTGTATTTGCCATGCGCCGCGCCCATTAACGCCACACCTGCCGCACTACCAATAGATAACAAGCTGCCGCCAACGCCTGCGGTTAAGGTGATCAGTAGCCAGTTACCCATCGACATTTGAGGTTCCATCGATAACACGGCAAACATCACCGGAATGTTATCGACAATCGCAGATAAGATCCCCACCATGATGTTGGCCCAAATTGGATCCCATTGGCTATACATCACGCCAGAGGCAAGCTCCAAGTATCCCAGTAGACTCAAGCCACCGACACACATTACCACGCCGTAGAAGAACAGCAGAGTGTCCCATTCGGCATGGGACACTCTTCGAAATACATCAAAGGGCACGACTGAACCGAGTCGCTTCAATGCCCCCCCATCATTGTTGGCAATCGCCACCGCTTTTTTCTTCGCCAGTGAATTTGGTAAGGTCTTACGCAAGAAATAACCAAAGAACTGTAGATACGCCAGCCCCATCATCATGCCCATTACTGGAGGGAAGTGGAGTACGGCATGGAAAGCAACCGCAGTGCCGATGGTCATGATGAACAACAACACGATGCGTCTTGCACCGCGTTTTAATTCAACGTGCTGATGCACCGTGTCGGGTTGGGTTGTGGGAACAAAGTAAGACATGATCATTGCAGGGACGAGGTAATTCATCACTGAAGGAATAAATAAGGGAATGAATTCACTGAAGCTCACATAACCAGCCTGCCACACCATCAACGTTGTGATGTCACCGAATGGGCTGAACGCGCCGCCAGCGTTAGCGGCTATCACGATATTCACACAGGCTAGGTTAACGAATTTAGGGTTAGATCCTGCGACTTTCAGAACCACGGCGCACATCAATAGAGCTGTGGTGAGGTTGTCGGCGATCGGTGAGATAAAGAAGGCCAGAATACCGGTTAGCCAGAACAGAGAGCGGAAATTAAAGCCTTTGCCCACCATCCACGCTTGCAGCGCATCAAACAGTCTTCTCTCTTCCATGGCGCTGATGTAGGTCATGGCGACGAGTAGGAAAAGTAACAGCTCAGCGTATTCCAGTAAGTTGTGTTCGAGTGCTTGCTTAGCGACTTCAACAAGGTTGTGTTCTTGGTAGATAAAACCAATGATTATCCAGATCAGTCCTGCTGCAAGTAACACTGGCTTAGATTTTCGGAGCTTTAGGTACTCTTCCATCATCACCACGATGTAGGCGACAACGAAAATGGTCAGGGATAGGTAGCCAGCGAATGAGTTGGTGAGCTTGAGTGGTTCTCCCAACTGAGAAGTGGCAGCACCTGCTACCGAAGAAAAGAGTAACAAAGAGAGAACAGCAGAAAGCTGGATACCTAACATGGATTACGCTCCGAAGTTAATAAGTTATTAACACGGGTAAAAGAGTAGACCTAAATAACCATGTGCAGTGTGATAGATATCTTAATAATTCAATAGATTATAATGAAAGGAATAGACTGTGATGTGAACGAAATACGGTCTTACATACTCAAAATTACTGTCTTCCACACTTAAGTTAAAGACTAAAGACTAAAGACCAAAGAAAAAGCCCTACCGGACTCAGTGCCGATAGAGCTTATTCGAAATTGCCAACATTATGCAGCATTGAGATCAAACGTCAGTGTTTGTTCTGCTGCACATACTTCAACAGGCCAGCCATAGGATTGGTATTCAAGCGCAAGTTTGTCCGCTACTACGCGAGATACTGTTGCAGTGATCCACATGCCTTTGCCCATTACTTGATATTTAAGCGTTCTCATTTCCATAGTCATCACCGTTCTCCTTCTATATTGGCTGCGCGAAGTCTATAGCACCTCTGAGGGCTGAAATTTCGAATTAAGCTCAAATTCTTTATAAAATGGCTCACTGTTTGCGCTTGGCTCAAAACTCAATCAACTAAGGGAAAACGGTTGCGTTCTGGAAGCAAAATCACTTTTTAAGTCTCTGTATTATAATCGAATTAAAATTGACCAGAAAAACAATGTAAGAGATCTCTTACAGCATTATCAGAGATCGCACTAGGTAAAAACTTCTCACTAGAAGCCAGACTTGTGTGGCGATTGTGTGCGTTTTTGGTTGCGCTGTTGAAGCAAGATTTTTTAGTTTTGTATGTGAAATATTCTAATTTATTTAGCGTATGGTCCTGCTTTTAAATCCAAATCACAGTTTTATATGTTGCTGTGCTTCTTTTATTTAAACCGATACGCTATTTGATTTTGGTCATTAACCTTTCGCTCATTAGTTTGCACTATCTATACGTGTTCTGTTCCACATAAACGAGATGTATAGAGGTCCTTATGACTAATCCAACCAAAACCGATCGTAAAGTCACGATCGGCAGCTATATCGCACTCGCGTTCGCGATGGTGTTCTTTTCAGGCTTAATGCAGTCCAATGAATGGTATGGAGTGTTCGATTTTACAACGCTCAACGGTTCATTCGGTAAGGTCGCTTACGATGTGAGTGAAACGGCCGATGGTATTCAAGCGGCAACGACGTCACTGCGTGGTAAAGGCGGTAGTGGTGCTCGCGACGGTTTCATTTTTGCTTTGACACTTATTCCGACCGTGATGTTTGCACTGGGTATGATCAACGTACTTGAGCACTACGGTGCACTGGATGCGGCTCGTAAACTACTGACACCTCTGCTTCGCCCTCTGATGGGTATTCCGGGTAACTCAGGCTTGGCACTGATCGCTTCTTTGCAAAGTACCGATGCTGGCGCAGCGATGACACGTCAGCTGAAAGACGAAGGACATCTGACTAAGCGTGAAACCGATGTGTTCACCATGTTCCAGTTTACGGCGGGTGCGGCGATCGTTAACTTTTTCTCTTCAGGTGCGGTGCTGTTCACTCTAACCGCGATGGACGGCTCTTTAGCGGTGACATCGTCAATTGGTTTGGCTGTCGCTGTGATGTTTATCTTTAAGTTTGTCGGCGCGAATCTGTTCCGTATTTACCTCAACATTACTGAAGGCAAAGAAGACAAACCAAAATCAGACAAAGAACAAAAACTGGAAGAGGAAGTAGCATAATGAGCGAAGTTAAAGCAAAGAAACCAATGGTTACTGATATTTTCGTTGAAGGTGCTAAGAAAGGCTGGGTTATTGCGACTACCTCTACGGTACCGAATGTTCTGATGGCGTTTGTGATCATCAAGGCATTGCAGATAACGGGTGCGCTGGATTTGATGGGCAGTGTATTTGCTCCAATTATGGCGGTATTTGGTTTACCTGGCGAAGCGGCAGCGGTATTGATCGGTGCGTGGATGTCGATGGGTGGCGCGGTGGGCGTGGTTATCACGCTGTTTGACCAAGGTATTCTGAACGGCAACCATATAGCTATCTTGGCGCCAGCTATCTACTTGATGGGCTCTCAGGTGCAATACATGGGCCGTATTATGGGACCAATTGGTACTGAAGGTCGCTACATCCCGGTGATGATCGCGATTTCGGTATTGAATGCGTTAGGTGCAATGTTCTTGATGAACATTATTTTGTAACGTGACTTTGAACGGTTAGCTGCGAACAGCTTTCAGACGTTACAAAAAAGCACACTTAACTTAAAGTTAGACTTAAAAGTTAGAAACCCCTTACACAACGAGGGCTAGAAGCCATTTATCTAACTTTTACATGTAGATCTAATTTTTCTGTAAGAGTTCAGGTGCTAAATGAAAAAATTAGATCACCAAAAATTGGTGGTCTCTACTATATTTTTATCTAACTTTATATGTACTGGTTCATACTCAGTCTGACAAAATCGTGGTTCGATTTCACCTGTTCACACAATCATACACTAACCACTAAACTCATTTTTGTCGAGTAGACGACAC